>CAJOOE010000020.1 GCA_905236145.1 uncultured Selenomonadaceae bacterium | reverse complement strand
CGTATTCGATCGTCGGCGAGGCAATATTGTAAGTTGTGCGAACGCCCTGAAGTTCCGGACGTTGATTTGCCGCCGCGACTATTCTGCCGGTAATTTCATTCAATTCAATATCCGTGTGACCGGACATATCCTGCAACTGCATTGAAAATCCGCCGACACTGCCCAAGCCCGGAAGAGCGGGAGGATTGAACGCAATGACGCGAGCCTCAGGTACAACCTTTGCACCAAGCCCGAACATTTTTCCGATACAGGCATCAACCGACGCACTTGCGTCCCGCTTGTTCCAAGCCTCAAGACCGCAGACAACCAAAGCCGCACTCGGTTTCGCACCGAAAGACAGAATGTCAAAGCCGGTTATCGTCATGCAAGACTGCAAGCCCGGCATTTCCTTCATTACGGCATTTCCCAGTTTGTCAACCGTTTCAACCGTGTGATTCATTGAAGTTCCTTCCGGCAAAGTGACCGAAGTCATGAAGTAACCTTGATCCTCTTCCGGTACGAATGTTGAAGGCAATCTCATATAGAAGAAAACCATTAAGCCGCTGACTATTACCAGGAGCAGAAAAGAATATCTCGCAAAATCTATGAAGGACGCGACAACCCAAACATAAGTATTTTTCGTCAATTCAAATTTTTCATTGAACCAAGCAAAAAATCTGTCGAAAATTCCCAAGCCGGAGGATTCGTCCCGGGCATGGGGTTTCAAAATCATGGCACAGAGTGCCGGCGTCAAAGTCAACGCGACAAACGCCGAAAGTGCCATTGAAATTGCTATCGTCAAAGCAAATTGTTTGTACAAAACGCCGGTCATGCCGCCCAAAAATGCAACCGGAATAAAAACCGCCGCCAAGACAAATGCTATCGCGACAACCGGTCCTTGAACTTCGTCCATCGCCCGCTCCGTCGCGTCAACCGGTGTCAAGCCTTCTTCCATGTGCTTTTCGACATTTTCTATAACGACTATCGCGTCATCGACGACCAAGCCGATCGCCAAAACCATAGCAAAAAGTGTAAGCGTATTTATTGAGAAGTTCAGAACAATAAACGCCGCAAACGTTCCGACAAGTGAAACCGGAACTGCAAGCAACGGAATCAAAGTTGCCCGCCAACTCTGCAAAAATACGAAGATGACAAAGACAACCAAAAGCAAAGCGATTACAAAAGTTTCGACGACTTCATGAATGGACGCTCTGATATAGTCGGTGCTGTCGAAAACTTGAGCGAAATGAAGTCCCGGCGGCAAATTCGGCTCCTGACGCTCCAAAATTGCTTGAACGTCTTTAACCGTATTCATCGCATTTGCATCGCTTGTAAGCTGAATACCGAAACCGACGGCGGGATAGCCGTTATATTTCGCGACAATATTGCTTGACTTCTGCCCGGTTTCCACGCGAGCCACGTCCTTGACCCGGACAAAAGTGCTGTCGCCGTTGGTTTTCAAAATGACATTTCCGAATTCTTCCGGAGTGGTAAGTCGTCCCTGAACTTTACCGGTATACTGTTTTTCCTGTCCCTGCGACAACGGCATTGATCCGATATTACCCGCCGCCGCCTGAACATTTTGTTCACGGAGAGCGGAAATAACATCGTTGATTGTAAGGTTGACCGCCGCCAATTTGTCCGGATTGAGCCAAATTCTCATGGAATAATCGGAACCGAAAATTTGAACGTCGCCGACACCGCTGACGCGTTTAATTTCGTCCATCAAATAAATATCGGCGTAATTCTTCATAAATGCACGGTCATAAGTCCCGTCCGGCGAATACATGGAAATCATGAGAGCCATGTCGTTGGACGCTTTTTTTGTCGTAACGCCTTGAGTCTGAACGTCGGACGGCAAACTTGCATTTGCAATCGCGACGTTATTTTGAACTTTAACCGAGTCCATATCGCCGTCGGTGCCGACTTCAAAGGCAACGCTCAAACTGTAACGCCCGGTATCGTCGGAGTTTGAACTCATATAGTCCATTCCCTGCGTACCGTTGACCTGCTGTTCGATAACCTGTGCGACCGTTTCGTTGACGACTTGAGCATTTGCTCCGGTGTAAGTCGTGCTGACCGAAACGGTCGGCGGGGAAATTTGCGGATACTGGGCTATCGGAAGTTGCAGAGCCGCCAAAATCCCGATTAAAACAATCATCAAAGCGATGACTATTGCAAAGATAGGTCGGTGAATAAAAAACTTAGCCAATTAAGCCGACCTCCCTTACTTTCCTTGAGAGCCGGAATCGGCGTTAAAATTTCTTGTAACATTTGAAAGAGTAAAGCCCATTTCGCCGGCGGTGACGGTCTTGACGTCCATTTCCAAGCCTTCACGCAGATTTGTCAAACCTTCCACAACGACAACGTCCTTTGCGTCAAGTCCGGAATTGACTATGTAATAACTTCCGACCTGTTCGCCGAGTTCAACATTTTTTGCAACGGACTTGTTTCCTTCTCCCACGACCATTACAAAAGATTTACCCAAAAGTTGTTGAACGGCACGTTGGGGAACCAAAATCGCATTGGGAACGGTTTCACCCGCCAGCTTGACACGGGCAAACATACCCGGCAGAAGTATTCCTTCCGGATTGGGCAAAAGTGCTTTTATCGTGAGCGAGCCGGTATTGTTGGCAAGCTCTCTGTCCGATTCGACAACTTGACCGACAAAGGGATATTCCTTGCCGTCCGACAAAGTTATCGTGACTTGAATATTTGAATTCGGTTGAGAAGTCTGTCTGTTCACAAATTTCAAATAATCCGATTCACTTAAAGAAAATTGCACATAAATGGGGTCGGGCGAACCGATTGTGACAAGAGTCGTATTTCCCGCTGCAACAAAAGTTCCGATCGCCACGTCGTCAACGCCGAGTTTTCCGCTCATCGGAGCGAAAATCAGAGTGTCGGCAAGATTTTCTTGAGCGGTCCGCAGACTTGCCGCCTGAGCCGCCGCCGCCGCCTCATAAGAACGAACCGTCGCCGCTTGAGTTGTGACGACCTGTTCCGCTATTGCCTCCTGCTCCAAAAGCTGTTGATCTCTCATCAAGTCAATTTTTGCATTGTTCAAATTTGCCTCCGCCTGAGCCAAATTTGCCTGAGCCTGCATGACTGCAGATTCATATTGCCGCGAGTCGATTCTGTATAAAATTTGTCCGGCTTGAACGAATTGACCGCCGCGAACAAATTTTTCGATAACGTTGCCGTTGACTTTCGACTGAACTTTTACGGTTTCCAGTCCGACAAGCTGTCCCGCATATTCGCCGGTTAAAGGCGTGTCGCGTTGAACGACTTGCATTGCTTTGACTTGGACTTTCTGCGATTGGGCGGCCTGTTGTTCATCACTTTTACCGCAACCGCCGAAAAATATTGAAGTCACGGCAACAGCCAGAGCCGCCGCCGTTAATTTCGTCTTTTTGGCAAACAACACCAATACTTCCCCCTTACTTTTGAATATAAAGATATGAACGAATTTTAAGATTTTACCGGGAAAAAGTCAACTTACAAATTTACCAAAATAAAAAAAGTAACAAGCGTTCCGGAAAAATTTTTTGCCGCCGAAAAACAAAATAAGTTTCGCGTCGGAAAAACTTTTTTGTCGAAACGAAACTTATTTTTTGTCGCGGAATTTAATTTCAAGGCAAAATCTCAAGCCAATAGCCGTCCGGATCGTTTATGAAATAAATCCCCATCGCCGTATTTTCATAGCAAATACAACCCATTTGTTTATGTTTCTCGTGTGCCTTTTCAAAATCGTCGGCGTAAAAGGCGAGATGAAATTCATTGTCGCCCAAATTGTACGGCTCTTTTCTGTCGGCGAGCCAAGTCAATTCGAGAAGATGTTGACTGTGGTGAGCGTCGCCGAGAAAAATAATTTTGAAGTCGCCGCCGTCGATTTTTTTCACCGGCTCCAATCCGAGTGCATCTTTGTAAAATTTCAAACTCTTTTCCAAATCCAGAACATTTAAATTGTTGTGAGCAAATTTGAACATTTTCCATATACTCCTTCTGCGTCAATTTCAGTTTGAGGACAGTGCAAATTTTTTCAGGAATAAATCCGTCAAACCTTCCGCACTTGCATTTTCTATATCGTCCGGCACACTTTGCCCGGTCGTCAAATAGGACAAGGCCACTTTTCTGCCGTGCAGGAGGTTCATAATCATTCCCAAACTTCCGGTTTCGTCTATCTTCGTCACGATAATTTTTTCCGGCTCCACGACGGCAAATTTATTCATAATTTCGCGGGCATCCGTCAATTTCGTCGTCGCACTGATTACCAAATGCTTTTCGATTCGGGCGTTGACTTTCAAAAATTCTTCAAGCTCCCTCATCTGATAATCATTCTGCTGACTTCTTCCCGCCGTGTCAATCAAAATCAATTCTTTGTCGCGGTGACGTTCTATCGCGGCGGAGAGTTCTGCCGGCGAATAAACTATTTCAAGCGGCAAGCCCAAAATATCCGAATAAGTCCGGAGCTGTTCGACGGCGGAAATTCTGTAAGTGTCGGCGGTGATGAGTGCCGCACTTATCTGCTGTTCCAAGACAAATTTCGCGGCGATTTTTGCAAGCGTCGTGGTCTTTCCGACTCCCGTCGTGCCCAAGAGTGCGGCAATTCTCACGCCGTGCCGATTCAATTTTATTCCGTCCGAAAATCTTATTCTTTCGTTCAAATAGGACGACAACGTTATCCTTGCCGCACTTGATTGGCTGTCAACCAGAGTATCTCCGGCTCCGGCTTGCGTCGCCATTTCCGTCAAAATTTCTTCGTCCACTTCCTGCCGCCTGAGTGCCTCGTGCAGTGACATTCCGGTTTTTTTGCCGCCCTTGCCGAGAACGTCCGCAAGCAAAATTTTCATCTGTGCGATTTCGTCCTCAAGCCGCCGGATATGTTCTTGACTTTCCTGCTCGACTTTCGCACTGACCCGGATATTTGCCTCTTTCTGTTGAGCGATTGTCTGTGCCTTCATCTGCTCGGCAATTTCCGCAACCTGTGCCTGTGCCTGTGCCTGTGCTTGAGCGACAGCCTGTTGCATTATCTGCGTCATTTGCATTTGGCTTATCTGATTAAATTGAGCCATCATCATTTCTTGAGCCTGTCGTGCAAATTGTTCCGGCGTCATTGAGGCTTGTGTTGCGGGAGTTTGCGGTTGTTGAATTTGCGATTGTTGAATTT
>CAJOOE010000019.1 GCA_905236145.1 uncultured Selenomonadaceae bacterium | reverse complement strand
TTTTTTTAGGGAAGTGATTTTTATGCTTGAAGACAGAAAAGTCGAATTGACGGCTCTTCGCGACAAACTTAATGAAATGGGGAATTCACTTTGACATAGCCCGCAAAGAAGAAAAAATCGCGGAGCTTGAATACAAGATGGGCGAGCCGACTTTCTGGGACGATCCGGACAAGGCTCAACAAATTTCTCAAGAACTCAACAACATTAAATCCGGCGTGGACACTTACAAAAATTTGCTGTCGAAATTTGACGACGCTCAAACTTTGCTTGAACTTGCCATGGAGGAGGACGATCCTTCGCAAGAGTCGGATATTGCGGAAGAAATTAAAGCCGTTCAAAGCGGTTTGGAAAGTCTGCAGCTTGAAATTCTGCTTTCCGAACCTTACGACGCAAACAATGCAATTTTGACTTTGCATGCGGGAGCCGGCGGCACCGAGGCTCAAGACTGGACGCAAATGCTTTTGAGAATGTATGTTCGTTGGGCGGAGCGTCACGGATTTGCGGTCGAAACTGCAGATATTTTGCCGGGCGACGAGGCGGGCGTAAAGTCCGTTTCACTCTTTATAAAAGGTCATAATGCTTACGGATTTTTGAAATCGGAGAAAGGTATTCACCGGCTTGTCAGAATTTCGCCGTTCGATTCAAATGCCCGGCGGCACACTTCTTTTTCCGCCTGTGACATTATGCCGGAAATTGATGACGCGGTTGAAGTCAATATAAATATGGCTGATGTTCGCGTCGATACTTACCGGGCAAGCGGTGCCGGCGGTCAGCATATCAACAAGACTTCTTCAGCCGTCCGCATGACACATATCCCGACCGGAATTGTCGTACAGTGTCAGAACGAGCGTTCACAGATTCAAAACCGCGAACAGTGCTTGAAAATGCTCCGGGCAAAACTTTTCGAGCTTGAAATGGAGAAGAAGGAAGAGGAAATTGCCAAGCTTGAAGGCGACAGAATGAAAATCGAGTGGGGCAGTCAAATTCGCTCTTATGTTTTCCAGCCCTATACAATGGTTAAAGACCTTCGCACCGGCGAAGAAACAGGAAATGTTCAGGCGGTGATGGACGGGGAAATAGATCCGTTTATCCGTGCTTTCCTTGCCATGAAAGCGAATGTTAAATTGTAAGTTGAAAGGCGGCAATCGTAAATGAAAAAATTTTTCGTACTCGTTGCGGCTTTGGCAATAATTCTCTTTGCGTTGATTGAAGTCGTAATGCCGCAAATTTTGACCGGAGTTTTGAAAGATAAAGTTTCCGAGTTTACCGCGTCGCAAGAAATCGAATTGAATGTAAATTCTTCTCCTTACGCAAAAATTGCTTTCGGAGAGATTGACGGCTTGCACTGTTCGTCCGGTGCCGGCAGGATCGGCGATCTTGACGTAAAATCTTTGTCTTTGGACGGCGAAAAAATCCGGCTTGACGTTCCGGAAATTCTCTTTCCGGATCAAGATTTGACTTCCCGGGAACACGCAAACAAAATTTTGAAATCTGCCGGCAAACTTGAATTGAAAGGCGTTGTCGACGAGGACGATTTGAAAAGTTTTCTTGAGCGGAAAGTCGATAAACTTCAAAATCTTGAATTGAACATCACGCCGCAGGAAATTACCGCCTCCGCAAATGTAAAAATTATGGGCAGGACGGCAGATGTCGAACTTGCCGGGACGATTATTGCGGACGAGGGCAATTTATATTTCAGAATGACCCGGCTCAATGTCCGAAACAGTCTGTTGCGTCACGTTCAACTTGACAAATTTTTCGGCGATTTGGTAATTACCGAAGGAGTAAATTTGCCGTTGAATTTGCATTTTGATTCCGCAGAATTGAGGGACGGCGAGGCTTTGGTCGTTGCCGTCAGATAACAAATAAATTTTTTTAAAGGAGCGAGTCAGTTGACCGAAAATGTTTTTGATACTTTGAAAGAACGCGGATTTTGGGCTCAATGCACAGATGAAAACGAAGTCAGAAAATTGCTTGGAGAAAAATCCGTCACATTTTACATAGGATTTGATCCGACTGCGGACAGTCTGCACGCCGGGCATTTTATTGCACTCATGGCAATGGCTCATCTGCAAAGAGCCGGTCACCGTCCCATTTGTCTTGTCGGCGGCGGCACGGGTACGGTCGGGGATCCTTCCGGGCGTTCGGACTTGCGGAAAGTTTTGACGGACGAAATTATCGAACACAACTGCGAATGTTTCAAAAAGCAAATTTCAAAATTTATCGACTTCGGGGACGGCAAGGCTTTAATGGTCAATAACGGCGATTGGCTCCGGAAATTGAATTACATTGACCTTCTCCGGGAAGTCGGAGCACATTTCACGGTAAACCGTATGCTTACCGCCGAATGTTACAAACAGCGTTGGGACAAAGGTTTGACTTTCCTGGAATTTAATTACATGGTCATGCAGGCTTACGACTTTTACAAACTCAATTCAATGTATGACTGTGAAATGGAGTGCGGCGGCGACGATCAATGGTCAAATATAATTGCCGGCGTGGAACTTGTCCGCAGAAAAACCGGTAAAGCGGTTTTCGGTCTGACTAACAAACTTTTGACGAAGAGCGACGGCTCGAAAATGGGCAAGACTGCCGGCGGCGCACTTTGGCTTGACGCAGAAAAAGTTTCGCCTTACGATTTCTATCAATACTGGCGAAATGTTGACGATGCGGACGTTAAAACTTGTCTTTCACTTTTGACTTTCGTGCCGATTGAGGAAGTAAATCGGTTGAGCAGTTTGGAAGGTTCAAAAATAAATGAGGCGAAAAAAGTTTTGGCTTACGAAGTCACGAAACTTGTTCACGGTGAAGAGGAAGCCAAAGCCGCCGAAAAATCCGCAACCGAAATTTTTGTCGGGCAGTCTGCGGAAAATATTCCGGCTGTCGAAGTTGAGGACGCGGTCGGCAAGAAAATTTTGGACGTTCTCGCCGGTGCAAAAATTATCGAGTCGAAAGCGGAAGGTCGCCGGCTTATTTCTCAAAACGGCTTGACTTTGAACGACGAAAAAGTTACCGATCCCGATAAAATTTTTGCGGCGGAAGATTTTCCGGCAGTCATTCGCAAGGGCAAGAAGAAATTTTTCAAGCTGGTGACGAAATGATAAAAATACTTTTTGTCTGTCACGGCAATATTTGCCGCTCGCCGATGGCTGAATTTGTCATGAAGGACTTGGTAAGAAAAGCGGGACTTGAGGACAAAATTTTTGTCGATTCAAAGGCCTGCCGCCGGGACGAACTCGGCAACGACACTTATTACGGCACGAAGGAAATTTTGAGAAAAAAGAATATCCCTTTCACAAAACGCCGGGCAACTCAAGTTAATGCGGAAGATTGCAGAAATTTTGATTTCATAATCGGCATGGACTTTGAAAATATGCGGGACTTGAGAAAAATTGCCGACGAAGATTCGCAGGGAAAAATTTTTATGCTTATGACCTTTGCCGGAGAAAATCGGGAAGTCGCCGACCCTTGGTACACGGACGATTTTGAAACGACTTACAAAGATGTTTCGGAAGGTTGCATGGCTCTGCTCAATTTTCTGCCGGTTTAAAAATTGTGAATTGAAAGGCGGCGATTTAGATGAAGAAAATTTTTTTGTTGAGTTTTGCGTTTGCGATTCTGATTTTTTCCGGGCGGGCAAGTGCGGAAGAAATTCAAATTGATTACGGCGATTCAAAAATTTTTTCGCGGGCAGACATGGATTTTTGCGTCGAAGTCATCCGGGAAAAACTTGAGCCCGTCGGCTGCACGATACACAATATTCGTTACGGCGGCGACAAAATGAATTCCAAAGAAAACATAAAATATTTGAAAACTCTCGCAAAGGCTCGAAAAATAAACAAGAAAGTTACCGGCTGTATGTTTTTTCTGACGGATTTCCTTTCGCCGCCGGACGACGGGAAAATCAGTGCGTGGAATTATGACTGCGAATACACCGATATGCAGTGGTGGTTCGCCGTGTACAAGGACGGCAGCAAAGAACTTTTGACTTCCGGTTATTGAAACGGCAGGAGTAAAAAAATGCGGGGACTTGTCATCGTTTACACCGGAAACGGCAAAGGCAAAACAACTGCGGCTTTGGGTCAGGCAATTCGTGCAGTCGGATCCGGCTTGAAAGTTTTGATTTTGCAATTTATAAAGGGCGGGCAAAGGTACGGAGAACTCGAAACTCTCGAAATTTTGAAAAATGCCGGATTGACTGCGGAAATAAGGCAGTGCGGCTTGGGATTTACAAGCAGAGGCGAAAAGGAAAATCATAAGGCGGCGGCGGCGGAAACTTTGAAAATTGCCCGCGAAGAAATTTTGTCCGGAAAATTCGATATGATAATTTTGGACGAAATAAATTACGCCGTAAAATTCGGATTGTTGACGGAGGACGAAATGCTTGACCTTGTGAAAATTCGTCCGCCGGAATTGCATTTGATTTTAACGGGACGCGATGCCTCCGAAAAACTGATTGAAATTGCGGATCTCGTCACCGAAATGAAAGCCGTCAAGCATCCTTTTGAAAAAGGTATCAAAGCACAAAAGGGAATAGAATTTTGACGGCGGAATTTGAAGGAAAGGGATTTGATGAAGAAAATTTTTTTGATCGCGGGGACGGAGGACGGCAGAAAACTTGCGGAATTTTTGGCGGAAAGAAATTTTGATGTCACGGTTTCGGTCGCGGGCGAATATGCCGGAAAACTCTTGGAAAAATCGCCGAACATAAAAATTCACGTCGGAAAACTTGACGGCGACGAAATTGCGGAAATTTTGGAGCGGGAAAATTTTTTCGCACTCGCGGACGCAAGTCACCCATACGCCGCGAATGTTTCCGAAAACGCTTTGAACGCTTGCCGGGCAAAAAAAATTCCCGCCGTCAGATTCGAGCGACCGGAAACGGAAATTTCTTACAAAAAAGTTTATCCGGTTTCAAGTTATGAAGAGGCGGCGAAAAAATCGGCGGAACTCGGGAAAAATATTTATCTGACCACCGGCAGCAGAAATTTGAAAACTTTCGTAAAATCCGACGCGGTAAAAAATTGCAACTTGACCGTAAGAATTTTGCCGACTGCCGAAGTTTTGAAAGAGTGCGAAATTTTGGGACTTCTGCCCAAACAAATCGTCGCGATTCAAGGCCCTTTTTCCGCAGAACTCAACGCCGAACTTTTCAAACACGCCGGAGCGGAAGTCATCGTCACGAAGAACAGCGGGAAAATCGGCGGTGCGGATACAAAAATTGAGGCGGCGGAAATTTTAAATTTGCCCGTCGTCTTAATCAATCGTCCGAAAATAAATTTTGAAAACGTCGCAAAAAGTTTTGAAGATGTTGCAAAATTTATTACAAATTTCGGCGGCTGATGAAATAAATATGAATTTCGCCTCTTGTAAGTATTGCATTTTTCCGGGAAAAGTGATAAAAGGTATTTCAGATTTTGAGTTGTAAAATTTTTCTTGTCGAAAAGGAGATGTTAACGGTGACGGGCGATATTTTGAAAGCCGCACGCGAACGCAATCGGCTTACTGTCAAAGACATCGAACAGGCAACGAGTATCCGTTCAACTTACATAGAGGCGATCGAAAAGGGCGATTACGATAAATTGCCGGGTGAAGTTTACGCGAAAGGCTTTATCAAAAATTACGCCAACTTTTTGAAATTGGACGGCGAATCTCTTGTCAGAGAATTTATTTCGGAGATAAATCCGCGGCCGATAAATCCGGAAGAAGTCGTAACCGATGCGTCGGAGAGTTTGCCGGAAGTCACGGCGGCTCCGGCGTTCAAAAATTCCGGAATAAAAATCACCGAGCTTAAAAGTCCGAATGTAAAAATTCGCAGCAGGAGGGAAGAAAAATCTTCTTCATCTTCCGGCGGCAGTTTCATAATTGCGGCTACGGTGATGATAGCGGCTCTTGCCGGCGGTGCGTGGTACCTTTTGACTTCGGGGGTTGAGGGAACGGAAACGGCAAGCGTCAATCCTCAAGTTCAAGTTGAGCAACAGGCGAAAGATGAAGTTACCGGAGAAGTTCAACAGGTCGAAGTTCCGGCTCCGGTTCCGGCATCGGGTACGGCTCAGGCGACGACTCCCGCCGCGACTGCAGAAAATACCGCTCCCGCAAATGATGTAAATGTGCAGGCGGTTTTCTCGGATCAGTGCTGGACTCGCGTAAATGTTGACGGTGCGATCGTTTATGAAGGCATGGTTAATCCCGGACAGACTTTGAATTGGTCGGGCAGAAATTCCGTGAAAGTTCGCGTCGGTAATGCCGGTGCGGTTACATTTGCAAAGAACGGGCAGAACATGGGCGTTGCCGGAAATCCCGGTGCGGTCGTGGAGAAAACTTTTACAAAATAAGAGCGTCGGGAAAATTTTTCCTCCCGACCGGCTTTTTGACTGCCGCCGTGTGCGGCTTTTTTTGTGAGGTAATTTAATGACTTTAAGTCAAGAGCAGGATTTAAAATCAAAACTTGAAAAAGAAATTTGTCAAAAAAATTACGGCGGCGGCAGATTTAAATTTGCATTGGTCTATCCGAATTTTTATAAAATCGGTATGTCGAATTTGGGGATACACATAATTTACGACTTGTTAAATTCCCGCCCCGATACGACTTGCGAAAGATTTTTTTTGCCGGAGCCGAAAATTTCCCGGCAGATTGAAAAATCAAACGCCGAAATTTTGAGCGTCGAAACGCAAACGCCTTTGAAAAGATTTTCGGCTGTCGGTTTTGCAATTTCCTTTGAGCCGGATTATTTCAACATTGTCAAAATTTTGAAACTCGGAAAAATTCCGGTTGCGGCGGCTGACAGGACAAAATTTGATCCGATAATAATTGCCGGCGGGCCATGTGCGACTTTCAACCCGGAACCGCTTTCAAAAATTATCGACGCTTTTGTCATCGGCGAAGGTGAAATAATTATGCCGGCTTTGACGGACCGATTGACGACTTCGGAAAATTTGCCGCGTGATGAGAGATTGAAAAAAATTGCGGAAATTCCCGGCGTTTACGTTCCTTCACTCTATGAACATTTTTACAAGCCGGACGGGACGATTGAAAAAATTTTGCCGAAAGAAAACGCACCGAAAAAAATTTCCCGGCAATTTGTGAAAAATCCGGACGACTTCCCGGCAAACTCCGTCATAATTACCGACAATTCCGAATTGAATATGTATTTGATTGAAACGGCGAGAGGTTGCGGAAGGCATTGTCGATTTTGTATGGCGGGATATTGTTTTCGCAAACCCCGCAGCCGTTCGCCGGAAATTTTGAAAAAGCAAATCGATGCGGCGGAAAAATTTCAAAAAAAAATCGGGCTTGCCGGAGCCGCAGTTTCCGATTATCCGCAGATTGATGAAATTTGCAAATATATTCCGGCAAAAAATCTCACCATGTCCGTCGCCTCATTTCGTGCCGACTCCGTCACTCCGGAACTTGTCCGGGCTTTGGCGGCGGGCGGTTTGAAAACTTTGACGATTGCACCGGAGGCCGGCAGTGAAAAAATGCGTTTGGTGATAAACAAGGGGATTACCGAAAAAAATGTTATCGACACCGTACAACTCGGAACGGAGGCGGGGATAAAAAATTTCAAACTTTATTTTATGATCGGTCTGCCTTTTGAAGATTTTTCGGACGTTGAAGAAATTGAGGAAATGG
>CAJOOE010000018.1 GCA_905236145.1 uncultured Selenomonadaceae bacterium | reverse complement strand
CCCTCCGGTGCCTCAATCAACATTAAAACGACATCGGAGCGATCTATCGCCCGAATTGAACGCATAATGCTGTACCTTTCTACCGGTTCGTCAATCTTGGATTTTCTCCGCATGCCGGCGGTGTCGGTCAATGTAAATTTTATTCCGTCCTTGAAAAAATGCGTGTCTATCGCGTCGCGGGTGGTACCGGGAATATCGCTGACGACAACTCTCTCTTCACCGAGCAGAGCATTGACCAGAGAAGATTTTCCGACATTCGGGCGACCGATAACCGCAATTCTTATCTCGTCATCGTCGCGAATTTCAACCTCATTTTCCGGAAAATTTTCGACAATCGCGTCAAGCAAATCTCCCAAATTCAATGCGTTGCTTGCCGAAATTCCTATCGGAGTACCCAATCCCAAATTATAAAATTCAAAAGTATTTACTTCCAGCTGTACGCTGTCGGTTTTGTTCACGGCAACGACAACCGGCTTATTCGTTCCCCTGAGCATTTTGGCAACGTCCTCATCCGCTCCGGTCAAGCCGCTCCTGCCGTCAACGACAAAGACTATAACATCAGCCTCGTCCATCGCAATTTTTGCCTGAGCTCTGATTTCGTCCAAAATTCTGTCGCCTTTGTTTAAAATTTCAATGCCGCCGGTATCGACCAAAGTAAATTCATGGTTCAGCCAAGTTGCGTCCATATAAATTCTGTCGCGGGTCACTCCCGGCATATCGTCCACAATCGACAAGCGTTTTTTTCCGATCTGATTGAAAAGCGTGGATTTGCCGACATTCGGGCGACCGACTATCGCGACAATCGGTTTACTCATAAAAGCACCTCCGAAAAAAATTTTTTTTCCGGCAAATATTTTTTTCACTCGTATTTTTCTCGAATTTTTCTTCAACGGCTCAAAAAATCCTGCTTGAGCGAAAATGTGTTTTTGATTTTCGCCGGTTTTGTGTTATCATATTTCGAAAATATGCTTGAACATTCGGGAGGTTTTAATTTTGAATTTCGGAGATTTGAAAATAAGCGAAAATATTTGCGAATTGTTGAAGTCCGGCGGGATAGTTACGCCGACGCCGGTGCAGGAAAAAGTCATTCCCGCCGCAAGAACCGGAAAAGATTTGATTGTCCGGTCGAAAACGGGAACGGGAAAAACTCTTGCCTTCCTCCTGCCGACGATCGAAAGATTGAAAAAAATTCCCGTGACACAGGCTTTGATAATTTCGCCGACAAGAGAACTTGCCGCACAGACCGGAGAAGTCGCGAAAAAAATTTGCCGGACGGCGGAATTTGAAAGCGTTCTCATTTGCGGCGGCGGTGACATTGAGCGGCAGAAAGAAAAGCTGAAAAAAATTCCGCAACTTTTAATCGGAACGCCCGGCAGATTGCTGGATCACATTCGACGCGGCACGATAAAAATTTCAAACGTCAACAAAATAATAATCGACGAGGCGGACGAACTTTTGAAACTCGGCTTTATTGAGGACGTGGAAAAAATTGTCCGCGAAACAGCCGGAGATCGTCAAATGATTTTATGTTCCGCGACAATGCCGGAGAGAATCATAAAACTTGCAACGGAATTTATGAAAAGTCCGCAGATGATTTCGACGGACACGAAGAAAATAACTTTGGACAATATAAATCAAGTTGTCGTAAAAACAACGCCGGAGAAAAAATTTTCAAAACTTGTCGAAATTTTGGAGAAGGAAAATCCTTACCTTGCCATGATTTTCTGTGCGACGAAGGAAGAAACTTCCGCAATCGCCTTTGAACTCGCGAAGAAAAAATTTGAAGTTGACGAACTGCACGGAGATTTGACGCAACAGCAAAGAAATTTTGTCCTGAAAAAATTTCGTAAGGCAAAAATTCAAATTTTGGTTGCAACGGATATTGCCGCTCGCGGGCTTGACATTGAAGGCGTTACCCATGTCATCAGTTACAATGTTCCCCGCGACACGGAAACTTATATTCACCGAATCGGCAGGACGGGACGAGCGGGAGAATCGGGGACGGCAATAACTTTGACGACTCCGCAAGAATCGGACAGGCTCCGGAAAATCGAACAGGGAATAAAAAAACAAATTTCCGTTCGCCGGGAAGTCACGAGAAAGCCGCGAACCGTTCAAATAAATTCCGCGAAAAAATCTTCCGGCAAAAAATCGGACGCAAAAAAAATATCGCCGAAAAAATCCGGCGACAAAAAATTTTCTTCAAAAAAACCGAGTCCGGGCAAAGGCGTAAAAAATTTTAAAATGCGTTCACGAAATCGCTGAAAGACTCCGGAACGCCGGTTTGAGATGCTCCCAAAAACAAAGCCGCGTTTATAAAATCTTCCCCGTCTTTAAATCCGGCGTTTATGAGATTTGTACGCAGGTCAAGGAAAGTGTGTATTCTGAAAAAGAGATACGCCGTAGCCCTGCCTTTGTATTCGTTCATTGTTTGCACGAGTCTTTCAAAAGATCCCGGCTCAAGAGTGTCGATAAAAATATCGTCCTCTCTTTTCCCGAAAGTTTCTTTGAAAGTTTCGAGGTTTCCCTTCACGCCGAAAAAAATTCCGGTGCGGGAAAGTCGATTCGCCGCCAGCCACTGACCTTTTGATGCCTCCATTTCCTTCAGCATCACGACAGAAGAATTTATCCCGGAGAAAATTTCAATGTCGAAGAACGGCGTTTTTGTAAAATTTTCCAGGAAAAGCCTGTCAAAAATATCGTCGGGGTTCAAGCCGAAATTGTGAGTGCCGGCGTAATGATAAAATTTTTTCTCAAGTTTTTCCGCAGGCTCAAAATACTTGCCGATCTCCACAAAGACGTTGAACTTTTCCGGAAGTTTCAAATAATTTTCCGAGAAAAACATATTCAAAATATCTTGGTCCACAGATTCGCAATCGGGATTTTCGGCAAGAAAATTCACGCCGTTTTCCAAAAAAGCGTCGTCGATTTTCTCAAGGTTAAACAGCATTGATCCGGAGCAAAAATAATTTTCCTTCGCGACTTTTCCGGTGAGCAACAAAAATTTATTGCTTATCATGTACTGCCTTGCGGAAGAAATTTCCGGGACGGCGGCAAGCGGATAATTTTGCAAATCGCAATTCCAAAGTTCGGAAATGTCGGTATTTAAAATTATGTCGGCATCGAGATAAATTGCCCGCTTTACTCCGGCGGGAAGGAGTATTTCCTTCATCAGCAATCTGTAAAACGCACCGATACTGAAACGCTCTTTTATTTTCTCCGCCAACTTTTCCCGGATTATTTGAATTTTGTCCGGGCAGAGTTCATCGACGTTGTAAAATTTTACGGCTTGATTATATTTCCCGGCAAGGAAACTGAACTTGTCGCGATTTTTGTTTGTCAAAGTCGAATCGTGCAAAATATGAACGGTGACCGGGCGAAGTGTATTTTCAAAAATTGAAGTTATTGCCGTGCCGACAAATTTTGAATATTTTCCGCTCGCGTCATGAAGTCCGTAACAAACATGAATCATAAAAAATTTTCCTCCGGCTTGTTTCAGATGGTCAGATGGTCAGGTTTGCAAGGTGGAAAGGTGGAAAGGTGAAAAGGTGGAAAGTGTCAACTACCCCGACCACTGACAACCTGACCAATCATTCGGCAAAGATATTGTGCTTTACTCTCTCGTGTTCTTCTGCTTTTTTCGCGTCGTTCCACCTGTCCGTCGTGCCGACAAGATAGCCGGTGATCCGGCGGATACGCTCAAATTTTTCTCCCTGTACCGTGTAATCGACATCAACTTTTCCGTCGTCGCAAAGTTTTACGATAATACTTTTGAGCGGCTCGGTCACACGCTCGCGAACATAATCGACATAATTTTGAGCCTCTTTTTCGGAATAATCGTCAATTCCGGCAAAACTTACATTAACACCGTCAATAACCATTTTAAAATCATCCTTTCTTTTCACTTAAATCCGGAGTAAAAACCGTGCGAATCGGGAACGGAATTTCTATTCCCTCCTCGCGGTACCGGGCTGTTATCGCCTTAATAAATTCGTGTTTCATCAAATACTGACTTTTAAACTGCGTCGCATGCATAACCGCATTGAAGTCAATCGACGAATCGCCGAAGGCAATAAATCTGACAGCCGGAGCAAGGGGATTTCTGTCAACTCCTTGAGTGTCAAAATTCGGCTCGTAGTTGTCAACTTCCTGCATAATTTTTCGTGCAACTTCGACCGTAACTTTTTCGACGTGTTCCAAATCGCTGTCGTAAGCAACGCCCATGGGAATTGCAATAACAATATCGTCGCGGGGACGGGAATAATTCGTCGTAATTGATCCGGCAATCGTCTTGTTCGGAATTACGACAACACTTCCCTCCGTCGGCGGCATTATCGTCGTGAAACGCCAATTTATATCGGTAACTCTGCCTTCGTCGCCGGTACTCAATTTTATATAATCGTTAATCTGCATTTGCTTGGACAAAATGAGTTGAAGTCCGGAAAAAATATTTGCAAGCGTTTCCTGCAGACCGAGAGCCACAGCCATACCGCCGACACCCATCGCAGTGATAATCGGAGCGATTGAAATTCCGTAGTATTGCAGAATTATCAACATTCCGGACGCATAAATAACGCATTTGAAAATTGTGTCCAGCAACGTGGATTGAGAGGCATCACTCGAACTTGCAAAGCGGGCGTTGACAAATCCGGACAAAGTCCTTTCGACAACCCGCGTCAGAGTGAAAACGATAACGGTAAAGAGTATGTAAGAAAAAATTTTTACCAAACCGTCCGGCATTTCGCTCGTGTTGACTATCCAATAAAGTCCGGTCACAAGACAGAGGGAAATCGGAACGCCACGCAATGCCCGGAAAAAAATTCCCTTCATCGTCGATTCTTCGCCTTTGAGCCGGAGCATAATTTTTTGATTCAACATTCGATTTAAAGTTATGCCCAGAATCAGCGAAACGATTAAAATACAGGCGGGCAAAATCAAAAGTTGTGCCAACGCCGCCCAATCAATATTCTGAAATTGTTCCATACAATCCGCCCTTTAAAAAATATTTCCAACCTGTTTTTTCTGCCAACGTCGAAATTCCCCTGCAAGATATTCCGGGAAAAAATTTTTCTTTCCGGCTTAAAAATCCCTGTCGTCGGAAATTTTTATTTGTCCTAGCATGGTCGTCAAATTATCCCGATTGAAAGCGTAATCGCCGGACGAAAAATCTTGCCGCGAATCGTAACGGGCGGAAGGTGCGTTTATAATTCCGCAAACCGTATCATAAATCATATCGTTCGTGAAATATTCGTCCCGGTGATTTTTCAAAACTCTTGCCCGCTCCGGAAAAATTTTTTCATAGCCCGGCGACAAATATACAAACATCGGTATTCTCACCATATCGAAACTGAAAACGTCCGGATTGTGGGAAATCTCCAAATTTTCCCCGTGATCCGAAAAATAAATCATCGTCTGCAAATTTAAATTCGCCGCCGCATAATCAAAAATTTTCGACAAGACAAAATCCGTGTATAAAATCGAATTTGCGTAAGCCGGTGCGGCGGTTGCCATTCCGGTGCCGTCGGCGGTTACCCATTTTTTGAAAGGGTGCGGATAACGATTGTTGTAATAAATGTGGCTGCCCATCAAATGCAGGACGACAAAATTATTTTCCTCCGGATTGAGCCGCTCCAAAAATTTTATCAAAACTTCGTCGTCTTTGTCCGAAAAGTCGTAAGTGTCGTCCGTCCATTCCGCGACATCGGCGGTATTCGCGACCAAAGTTATCGCACTGTCATACTCGCCGTAACGTCCCTGATTGCTGAACCAGTAAGTTTTGTAGCCGGATTTTTTCGCCGCATCGACAATGGAAAGCGATTCAAAAAATTGCTTGTCGTTGTATTGACTTTGTTCCGTCAAAGCCCGCTGTAAAACAGGCACGGTCTGCGACCACGAAGAATAAGCATTTTGACAAACGATAAAATTTCCGGGAGCGGGATTTAAATTCGGCGTGTTTTCCGGAGTTTCTTTATAGTCCGGATTTATTTTTACTTCGACAAAATTTTCCGGAGAAATATTTTCGACGGCGGGAATTTTTGAAGAAAGCCATGCGGTATTGTCGAAAGGAAATTTCGGATTGAACGCCCGCATATAACTTCTGCTCGCCGATTCGCCGATGACAATGACAACCGTTCCCGGTAATTTTGCGGCAAGAGTTTCGGAAGAATTTATTTCAAGTGCGGCGAATCTTTCGGCGTAATTTTTTTTAAACTCTTGAGTTTCCGCGACGTAATCCGTGACATCTTTCCAAAGTCCGGCTATCGAAGTTTGCGGGACGTAAAAAATCAACGCACCGACCGACGCAAAAAATGTAACGACCGCCGCGAAAATTCTTGCCGGAGAAATTTTTTCCCGTGTCAAAAGTTCGCAGAAATTTTTATGAATTTTGTACGCCCGGTAAAGCAAAAATCCGATCGCCGCGAAAATTATTGCCGAGTTTAAAAATCCCAAATTCGACTGAATGAAATTCAAACTTTCCCTCCAATTTGTCAAATAAAGTGCCATGAGCGATGCCGGCGAAAGACAATGCCAAAACATACAGTAATAGACGTACTGAACGAAGGGAATAAGGCAGAAGAAGAAATTTAAACCGCTCATCAGTCCGGCGGAAATTTTTTTCGCGGAAGGTGCGGCGGTCATTATCAAAATTTCAAATGATGACAGTGCGGCGAAAATTGCGGTTCCGACCATCAAATCGTAAAAAGTCAGCGACATAAACCACGGCTTTTGATAAGTCCAAGTATAGAGCAGGGGAAAAGCCGATACCCAAGCAAGTCCCGTTATTAAACTCGCCCGGTGAACTCCGGAGAAAATTTTCGCTCCGGCGGCAAATTGCATCAAAGTCAAAATTGAAATCGTCGGGATGAGCATCGGCATAAAATATTTAACGCCGGGATCTTGCCCTATATCAAAATAAAAAGCGATAAGAGTGAAATAATATGCAACGGCAACGCCGGCGGATTTTATCAAAAAATTTTTCTCCGATTCAGTCAAAAAAATTCGTCCCCTTTCTTTACCGCTGCATTGTATCACTTTTGAAAATTTATTTACAACGAATTGAAGAAAATTTATAATTGGCAGAGAAAAAATATTTTTGCCGGAAAGGAAATCGAATTTATGAAATTTTTTGCTTTTATGTTTTTTGTCGCCGGAAGTTTTATTTTTTCTCCGGTCGCGAACGCCGGGCATATTTGGGTTTGGAGCGGAAAAAATATTGAAGTTTATGTGGACGACAAGTCAATCGAAAAGCATATTCAGGACGAAGGTTTTGATGTTACGGTGATTGACGTGATTTTTGACGGTGACGTTTCAAACACGAGCCGATTAAATTTTCACCGGCGGCAGGACAACTGGTATTACGGCGTTGTCGGAAAAAGGTCGGATACTCCGGTCAGCAAACAAAACTCTTCCGGCTATATTTTCGAGTACGTTGCAAATTTGATTTACCCGCAACCGGAGCCGGAAGATTCGGGCGAAGAATATTATTGACCTCCGCACTTCCCCAAAAAAAATTTTTTTTCTGCGTCTGACGGCTTTACCGAAAATTAAAGACAACGGGAAAAATATCCGGTAAAATTGCGGCAGATATTTTTTTGGGAAAAATTTTTGACAAAAAGGCATAAACAACCGGGAGTTGATGGACATGATCAGCACGGAGTACAACGAAAAAGCATTTTTGGATTCAATTCGTGAACAAAGTCGCGAAGAAGGCAGAGAGGAAGGCAGAGAAGAAAGTAAGCTTGACATGATTAAAAGTTTTTTGAGAGCTGAAACTCCCGTAAATTTCATCACTGCAGCTACGGGGTGGAGCAAAGAAAAAGTTTTGCAATTCGCCGAAAAAGAAGGAATTGCCGTATATTGACGAATACGGACAGCGAAAAATTTTTTAAGTTTGCCGAAAGCAAAAATTTTTGATAAAATGCAGAAGGATTGGAAGGAGGAGGTTATTGTGCCCGAATTGGAAAATTTACCGCTCGTGCCTTTGAGGGGCATAACGGTTTTCCCGAATATGATAATGCATTTGGACATCGGTCGCGACAGCTCGGTTAATGCTCTTGAGGCGGCAATGGTTGACGATCGTCGTGTATTTTTGACGACTCAAAAAGATATTGACGAAGAATCACCGAAAACCGAAGACCTTTACAGAGTCGGCACGGTTGCGGAAATTCGTCAGATTATCAAGTTGCCGGACGGAAATGTTCGTGTGCTTGTCGAAGGAATTACTCGCGGCGTTATGACCGGCTGGCGGGAGTTTGAAACTTATATTGAGGCGGATGTCGAAGTCCATGAAGATTCTTGGACGGACTCAATGCAACTTGAGGCTCTCGTTCGCGGCGTTGTCCATGAATTTGAAGAATGGGTCAAACTCAGCAAGCGTATTCCTTCCGAAACTTTTATCGCCGTCACCATTCTTGAAGATATAGGACGGCTTGCCGATTTGATTACAAGTCATTTGAATTTGAAACCGGAAGTCAAACAGGAACTTTTGGAATGTTTGGACGTTGAAAAGCGGCTTGAAAAACTCTATGCAATTTTGGCTCGTGAACTCGAAGTCCTGCAAATGGAATTTAACATAGGGCAACGCGTCCGCAGTCAAATGGAAAAATTACAGCGTGAACATTATCTGCGTGAACAGATCCGGGCAATTCACAAGGAACTCGGAGAAGATGAGGACGTTGCGGAAGAAGTTGCCGAATATCGTCAAAAGTTGAGTGACGGCGATTATCCGGACGAAGTGAAAAAAGTTATCGAAAAGGAACTCGGCAGAATGGAAAAAATTCCGGGTATGTCGATGGAGTCCGGCGTTATCAGAACTTATATTGAACTGTTGCTGGAACTTCCCTGGAGAATTTCCACCGAAGATTCAAAGGATATTGACAACGCCGCGAAAATTTTGGACGAGGATCATTACGGCTTGAAGAAAGTCAAAGAGAGAATTTTGGATTTCCTGGCCGTCAAAGCTTTGACCACCGACAAACCGGCTCCGATTCTCTGCCTTGTTGGCCCTCCCGGCGTGGGAAAAACTTCCCTTGCCTCCTCCATAGCCCGCGCTATGGGCAGAAAATTTGTCCGTGCGTCTTTGGGCGGTATTCGCGACGAGGCGGAAATTCGCGGACACAGAAGGACTTACGTCGGAGCGATGCCCGGCAGAATTATTCAGGGATTGAGCAAGGCGGGAGCGAATAACCCCGTTTTCCTCTTGGACGAAGTGGACAAACTCGGACGCGACGGCTACAGCGGCGACCCTTCCGCCGCACTCTTGGAAGTCCTCGACCCGGCTCAAAACAATACCTTCAGCGATCATTACATCGACATTCCTTTCGATCTTTCAAAAATTCTGTGGATTGTCACCGCAAATAATCTTTCCACAATTCCCAAGCCTTTACGCGACCGCATGGAAGTCATAAATCTTTCAAGTTATACCGAAGTCGAAAAATCGGAAATTGCGAAAAGATATTTGATTAAAAAGCAGAAGGACGAGAACGGTTTGAAAGAGGACGGCGTAATTTTCTGCAAAGGCGTTGTGGAAGAAATTATCGCAGAATATACGCGAGAGTCCGGAGTTCGCGAGCTTGAAAGAATTATCGGACGGGCTTGCAGGAAAGCGGCAAGAAAAGTTGTTGCCGGTCATGAAGGTGCGGTGAGGATCACGACAAAAAATTTGAGCGACTTTATAGGTCGTCCGAAATTTTTGCAAACCCGTGCGGAAAAGAAACCGCAGATCGGAGTTTCCACCGGAATGGCTTGGACAGAAGTCGGCGGGGATATTTTGCCGACCGAGGCAATAGTTTTGAAAGGCAAGGGTAAATTGCTTTTAACCGGACATCTGGGCGAAGTCATGCAGGAGTCCGCTCAAGCCGGCTTGACTTATATCCGCAGTCGAAAAGACGTTGCAAAAAAACTCGCAGAAGATTTTTACGAGAAAAACGATATTCATGTACACGTCCCCGAAGGTGCAGTTCCGAAAGACGGCCCCAGTGCCGGAATTACGATTGCAACGGCCATGTTCTCCGCTCTGACAAAAAAGAAAGTCCGGAGCGACGTTGCCATGACCGGCGAAATTACTTTGCGTGGAAATGTTTTGCCGATCGGCGGATTGAAGGAAAAAGTTTTGGCGGCTTATCGTGAAGGTATGAACACGATAATTTTGCCGAAAGACAACACTCCGGATATTGAAGATATTCCGGACAGCGTCCGCAAGAAATTAAAATTCGTTCCTGTTGAAACTATGGACGAAGTTTTAAAGACGGCGTTGGTTTAAAATTTTGATTCGGAGATTTTTCAGATGAAATTTAAAATTATTGCGGCGGCGATTT
>CAJOOE010000017.1 GCA_905236145.1 uncultured Selenomonadaceae bacterium | reverse complement strand
TGAAGAAAATTCCGGCGAAGATAAAACTTCAAGCGACGAAGAAAATTCCGGCGAAGATAAAACTTCAAGCGACGAAGAAAATTCCGGCGAGGATAAAACTTCAAGCGACGAAGAAAAATCCGGCGAAGATAAAACTTCAAGCGACGAAGAAAATCCCGGCGAAGATAAAACTTCAAACGACGAAGAAAATCCCGGCGAAGATAAAACTTCAAGCGACGAAGAAAATCCCGGCGAGGATAAGACTTCAAGCGACGAAGAAAATTCCGGCGAAGATATTGAAGACAAGACGGTGTATTTTTTCAGCGGATTTAATGAAAGCGGTGCAAATTTTCTTGAGCGGGAATTTAAATCTCTCGGAATGAAACAATTTTACGCTGTCAAGTCTTTGGCTGACGGCTCCGCTTTAAATCGAAATGCAAAAGTTTTGCCGGGTTCCTCAATCGGCGTTGCGGTCGTTTACGGTGATTTTTCCGTCGGAGCGACAGGCACGGTTACCGCAGTCGAAGGCAATAAAATTTTGGGATTCGGTCACTCCTTCACTCACGCCGGCAACACAAACTTTTTCATGACTGACGCATCGGTTATAGGGTCGATAAGCGGCGTAGCCGGCAGCGGCGTAAAAATTGCCGGTATCGGTCAAATTATCGGACGGATAAATCAGGATCGTGAGGCGGGAATTGCCGGCATTGTCGGGAAATTTCCTTCGGTCGTTCCCATCACCGTCACGGTCAACGATAAAATTTTGGACAAATCCGAAACTTACAACGCCGCGATAGCTTACAACGAAAATTTGATTCCGAAACTCGGTGCGGCGATAGCTTATACCGCACTCAGCAAAACTGCCGACTCTCTTGCCGAAAGCACGGTCACGCTCGGCTTCGACATTGACACAAACGCCGTTGCGGAGGGAAAACTTTCACGCGAAAATATGTTTTTCAATATTTCGGACGTGGGACAGGTTGCCGTTTTGGAACTTATGCAAGCTTTAAATCTCGTCTGCTCAAACACTTCCCGCGAATCGGATATTTTCGGAATAAATGTAAAGGTTGATCTTGAGAGCGAAAGAAAAACCGCCTCGCTTGTTTCGGCGATTCCGGATAAAACTTCGGTGAAGCCGGGCGAAACGGTCAACTTGAAAGTCAAATTGCAACCTTACCGGAAAAATGAGGAAACTGTTACCGTTTCTTACACCGTCCCGCTTGCCATGAAGGAAGGCCCTTTGACTTTGGACTTGCACGGCGGTGCATTGATCCCGGTCAATCAGGTTCTTGCAAGTGCGGGAATCATCACGGCGGAATCGAATAAGAGTTATGAAGAAAAGATTGACAATTTTTTGAAAACCGGTAAAAATAACCAGATTGTCGTTGAGCCGGGTATGCCGCAGGAAATAAAGTCCGAAAAAGAAATTCGCAAGGATATGGAGCGGGCGAAGAAGGCTCAAAAGCGTTTGGAAAAATCCGGCAAGAAACCGGAAAAAAAAGTCGAAAATAAATTTGACACGGGTTATATAATCGACAATGTTATTCACGCAGTAATAAATGTGGATAAGATTTAAAATTCCGGAAATCATATTTTGGGAAATTGAGGAAGATATGAGGAGCTGATATTTTGGAGAAACTCATAATAAACGGAGGACGCAGACTTACCGGAACGGTGAAGATCAGCGGTGCAAAAAATGCTGTCTTGCCGATAATAGCCGCGACACTTCTGGGACAAGAAAAAGAAACTTGTCTGGACGAAGTGCCGAATTTGGACGACGTAAGGACTATAGGCGAAGTTTTGAAATCTTTGGGCGTAAAGGTAAGACACGAGCCGGAGAATTGCCGCCTTTTTGTTGACGCGACAAAAATCGACGAAGTTACCGCTCCTTACGACCTTGTAAGAAAAATGCGGGCATCGTTCCTTATAATGGGGCCTTTGCTTGCAAGGCTGGGAGAGGCTAAAATTTCTCTGCCCGGCGGCTGTGCCATAGGTACCCGACCGATTGATTTGCATTTGAAAGGCTTTGAGGCACTTGGGGCAAAAATTTCTATCGGTCACGGATTTATAGAGGCCGCCGCTCCGGAAGGTTTGAAGGGGGCAAGAATTTATCTTGACTTCCCGTCCGTCGGTGCAACGGAAAATATTTTAATGGCGGCATCTATGGCTGAAGGGCAAACGATTATCGAAAATCCCGCACAGGAGCCGGAAATCGTTGACCTTGCAAATTACCTGAATATCATGGGTGCCAAAATTCGCGGAGCAGGTACGAACGTCATAAAAATCGAAGGCGTAAAAAAACTTGTCGCTCACGACTATACAATTATCCCGGACAGAATAGAGGCGGGAACTTATATGATCGCGGCGGCAATGACCGGCGGCGACGTTTACATAGCAAACGCGATAAGCGAACATTTGAAACCGGTAATCGCCAAACTCAAAGAGGCGGGCGTGGAAGTTATGGAGGACGTTGAAGGTATACGGGTGATTTGCAACTCCCGCCCGAAATCCGTAGATATAAAAACTTTGCCTTATCCCGGTTTTCCGACCGATATGCAAGCTCAATTTATGGCACTTCTCACGATCTCCGAAGGCAACGGAATTGTGACGGAAACGGTTTTTGAAAATCGTTTTATGCACGTTGACGAACTCCGGAGAATGGGAGCGAAAATCAAAATTGACGGACGGACTTCCATTGTCGAAGGCGTACCGAAATTGACGGGTTGCCCGGTCAAAGCCACGGACTTGAGAGCCGGAGCGGCTGTCGTTCTTGCCGGATTGGTTGCGGAGGGCGAAACTCAAATAGGTTACATTCACCATATAGATCGAGGTTATGACAATCTCGTGCAGAAATTGGTCAGCTTGGGTGCGGATATAAGACGTGCGGATATTTGAGGACAGTGTGTCGGAGCGTCAGCAATTTTTCTGCAACAGTCTGAAGGTGCGGGAATTTTTTAAATCGCGTTTGCTTTTTGCCGGCGGCAGGTCGAAAGTCAAATTCTTTTCGTCAATCGTAAGCAATCCCAATTCTTCAAAAATATCAATCGAAATTTTGAAAATGTACGGCGAAATCTTTTTGCCGTCATTTTTATTTAAAGAAATCGTAAAATTGTACAAGTCGAATTTGTCGGTTCTTTTCCTTGCCGCCGCGAGAAATTTATAAACGGCGGTCAAGTCGTCTTTTGTCGGTACACATTCTTCCGGTGCGGCAGGTTCAAAATAAGTTGCCATACATTTCACCGTCAAATTTTCCTGCCAAAAATCCGTCGCCGGTCGGTAAGCAAGATCAATCTTTTCTCCGGCGTTTATCATTTCCGCGAAAATCGCTTTGTCCCAGACAAACACCGGAACCGTCGCACCGTTCCCCTGCTTTACGTCAAATTTCAAATGCGTTCCGGCACTTCCTATGGCAACGGCATTTGCTCCGGAAATATTTTTGCAAGCCAAAACCGGATTCGGATTGCCTATCCCGTGAGGCTCAAGTTTTTCCAATTCCTCAGCCGTTTTCACCGTCAATTCTTCCGGCGACAAAATCGCATCAATTTTTATCACCGGGCGAAAATCTTCATCGCTCAAATGTTCCCGGACATATTTATCGAATCTCTCGCGAAATTCCGGAATCAGTTCGGTTTTAAGCGAAAGTCCCGCCGCCTGCGAATGACCGCCGTACTGAATAAAAAGTTCGGACATGGAATCCAGAGCGTCCTTCATGTGGAGAGCGGAAATACTTCTGCACGATGCACGGGAAATTTCGCCGGACTCCGAAAAAATCACGGCGGG
>CAJOOE010000016.1 GCA_905236145.1 uncultured Selenomonadaceae bacterium | reverse complement strand
GGAGAAAAATTTTTCCGTGCGTTGTCCAACACATTTTTATTTGCGGAGCGTGCTTGTATTTCGGTTTCTTCATAAGCGGGAAAAGTGCAAGCCGATATTTCAAAGACTTTTGAAATTGATTTTATTCGGCGAGTCGGCTTTTCTTTGTCTAAATCCTGCCATTCTTCCTTATCGACGACAAAGGCAACACTCATTCCGGAAATATCCCCGCGCTTGACGGCGGAATACAAATTTCTTGCTTCGTCGTTGCCTTCCGTGTCAAGCATTGCCAGGAAAAATAAACCTTCGTTATCCGTTGAAAGTGTCATTGTTGAATTTCCGTTATTTCGCCTTGACCTTGCAAGCGGAATTTTTTGCATATCGTGATTGACAAACAGCGGAACGTCCCGCAAATCTGCCGTGTCAAATGCTCCCGGTTCGATAATTTCATAAAAAAAGCCGCCTATATCGGCGGTTCGGTTATAAATTGCGGCGTGACCTTCCAAAATTGCCGGAATTATCTTGCCGTCGGCGGGGTAAGAATCCTGCGTTCTTAAATCTGCCCCGTCGCAATATCGAAAAATTTTATTCATCGTTTTCAACTCCTTTGCCGAAATTGTCACTGCCGACATCTTCCGGACGACCTCTTTTCTTTTTGCCTGCGCCCGTTGAAGAATCGGAATTTTGTTTTGATTCGGCTTGATAAGCGTCTACCAGTTCCGTGTTGACATAATTCAAACTTTGCAGGCGGCGGTTGCCTTCTTCTATTGGTGACAATCCGTACAATTCGCGAATTTCATTCAAAGTCATTAAGCCGGTATCTTTTGCCAGTGATGCAAGCTGTCTTTTTTCCGCCGTATCCATATAGGCAACGCGGGAATAATAGCATTTGATTTTATGCCCGACATCAATTTCGCGCGGCGTAAAAAGAATTGAAGTAAAAGCCTGCTCAAATTCGACAAGAAAACTTTCAATGCAGGACTGATAAAAAGCGGCGTGAGTTTTGCCGTCATAATCCCCGCTCAAAATTGCCTGTGATATGCCGTATCTTTCCCGAATAATATCCTTGATAAATTTCAAAGTTGACTCGGGAATTTCGGGAAATTGCCTTTGAATCGGTGTAAAGTCGCTTGCAAGATCAATCGCGACAATCCCGCTTTTTGACTTGTAAATGTGATCTTCAAATTCATCTCTTTTTGATTCAAGCGCTTTTGATTCAAGCATTGTTTTTGCCGTCAAAATTCCGTTCAAACCCAAACTTGCCTGAATCATCTTCGGCAATCCGTTTACCAGTTCTCCAAAAAGTTTCAACGAATTTTTAACGCCGTCGTCGTCAATGTTTCCGTAATCGTCGCCGCCGCCCATTAAAAGCGAAGTCCCCCGCCGCCATCGCAAATGTACTATCGAATCATAGGGCAAAGTATCCGTCGAACCGTCCCGCCAAAAGAATTTTATTGCCCGCCGTCCGTCGTCAAAATATCCGAGTTCCGCACTTACCGGATTTAACGGATAAAATGCGGTATAGCGTCTAAACTCTTTGCCCTGCGCGGTTTTTACAATGTCATATTTCGGATAAACGAAACAATTCATAAATTTACGCCGGAGCCATTCACAACTTGACAAAAAATCTTTTGTTGTTTGAAACTCATTCGGTTTAAATTTGAAAAGGCGGGAAATGTCATCGTGCAGGCGTTTTACATTGTTTTCATCGGCAAGCACGGAAACAACTTCGATTTTTCCAATTTCGCTTGCGATCCTGTCAATACAGTTGTTGACAAAATCGCTCATAAAAATATTTTGCCCGTAACCGGAATAAACCGCACGCGAATCCGATAAAATTTCCATAAGAAATTTTTTTTCGTCGTTGCGTTTAAACTTGTCCATAACGCCTTTAATGTAGCTTAAAATCAAATTTTTTCACCTGCCTCTCAAGCGGGAATTACCGACTTCATTAAATCAAGATATTCATTGCGATAACGGGCAAAAGTCGCATAAGCAATCATAATTGCAACCGCGCCGTCAATTCTGTTTCCCGACCGATAAACTTTAACCGGCATTGTTTGACCGAGATTGTTTACTTTGACCGCAACATTTGAAATACAACGCCGGGTTAATTCATTATCGTTGTAATTCAATTTTTTAAACTTCAAATCACTTTCAAGGCTTGCCATTGCTCCGGACAAGCTGCCGAAATTCATCGGTATTCTTTCCAAAACATTTGCGCCGAAAATATTTGACAAGTCATTTTTCAAACTTCCCGCGTGCCAAATATCAAAACCTATATGCAAAGGCACAATGTTTTTTTCGGTAAAAAGTTTCAAAAACCATTCCGCAACAATCCCCGTATCAATTTCATTTCCCGGACAAATCGTAACGAGATTTTTTGCGGCAAGTTCCCTGTAATTGACACGCTCCGGATTGCTCTTGCCGCCGTCGTTGTAAAAATCATCGGCTTTTGCCTCCGGAATAAAATAATGCGTCAAAACAAATTTCTTTTGATTGTTCGGATTTACAAAAAGTGCCGCCGTTGCGGTCAAATCGGTTGTTTCCGATAAATCAAAGCCGCCGACATAAAACCAACCGGTTAAATCGTCAAGATTGAATGTTTCGGGATTTTCGATAACGTCTGCCGTAAGCCATGCGTCCGCCGAATTTTGGCGAATGTTAAAATCCTTTGCCAAAACAAACGCCCGAGTTGCCGCCGAAAGTTTTGCATCTTCAATCATACCGCGAAGAAATGACCATTTTTTAACGGTTCCGAGTGATGGGTTGGACTTTACCCAGGACTTTTCATCTTGCCAGATTTCCTCCTCCGTGTCCTGCATATACAGGAACGCAAGAAAATTCGGTTTTTCGATTTCGCCTTCCAGCAGTGCTTTTGCCGCCTTTAATCTTTCGTCAAGATAACCGTCGGCGGTAAATCCTTCCGTTGAAATTTCGATATAAAGCGGATCGTCCTGCGTCGAAAGTGCTTGACGAATCGGCATTATAAAACTTTCGTCTTTGAGTTCGTGAACTTCATCGACGACACCTATTTTGATATTTCTGCCTTCTTTCGCGGACGTTTTTGCGGAAAGTTTTCGGATACTGCCTTTATTTTGTGCGGAAAATTTACCCGTTGCCCGTTTTTGCTTGCGACCGCCGAAAAACAATCCTTTTTGATTGCGGCGTGTACATTTTGCGAGGCGGGGGCTTGCCTCTCTCATCGCGTCGGCGGCAAGATAAAGCAAATCAGCCTGATCGTAATCGTTGGATCCGAACAAGATTTTTGTCCCCGTTTCGCCGCAAAACCATTCCGCAAGCGAAATTGCCGACGCAAGCGGGCTTTTTCCGTTTTTACGT
>CAJOOE010000015.1 GCA_905236145.1 uncultured Selenomonadaceae bacterium | reverse complement strand
CCTTACGCGGGCGCATTGGTCTTTACGGCGTTCAGCGGCAGTCATCAAGACGCAATCGCAAAAGGTATGCATTGGCGGGACGAGAAAAATCCGGATCGCTGGACTGTTCCCTATTTGCCGATTGATCCGCATGACGTCGGCAGGGAATACGACGGCGACGTTATAAGAATCAACAGCCAGAGCGGAAAAGGCGGAGTCGGTTTCATTATGGAACAGCGTTACGGTATCGAAATGCCGAAAAAAATGCGTGAGGACTTCGGCTATTGCGTCAAAGGCGTTTCCGACAAAAAACACAAAGAACTTATGCCGGACGAAATTTATCAGATTTTCCACGACGAATATGTAAATGTTTCCACGCCGTACAAGCTGATTGAATTTCAACTCAAAAAAGAGCCGGACGGTTCCCGCAGCGGAAATGTCGAAATTGAAATCAACGGCTCTCATGCAACTTATTCGGCTCGCGGCAACGGTCGCCTTGACGCGATAAGCAACGCTCTGCAAAAAAATCTCGGAGTAAAATATACAAATGTGACTTACAACGAACACGCCTTGGAAATCGGTCAATCCGCACGGGCAATAGCTTACATCAGCATAACTGCGGAGGACGGAAAAATTTTCTGGGGAGCCGGTATGGATACGGATATTATCACTGCGTCAATTCAGGCACTCTTCAGTGCGATAAACAGAATGATTGCGAAAAAGTGAGATTTTAACCGGCGGCGAAAAAAAAATTTTTTTGGGTCTTGTAATTTTTCTCCGTCCGGTGTAATATAACACTCGGGACTTGCGGTTGGGCGACCGCAGGGATGGAAAATGGCGAAGGACAGAAAGGGAACGTTCGGTAGTTCCCTTTTTGTTTTGCAATTATTTACGCCGACCGAGCGGAAGTTACCGCGACTTTGCAGGAAAAAACTTTGTCGCCGCGAATAATTTCGGCGTATTTTTTGGGAAGGAGAAATGAAAATTTGACGGAAGAAAATTTTGAAACACCGCCGGAGCCGGTACTTACCGCTCCCCGCCGCCGTCAACTCATGCAACTTGAAAAAGAACTCGGCGTAAATTTCAACAATATCGAACTTTTAAACTTGGCACTTACTCACACTTCATACGCAAATGAAGGACACAGGAAGATCGGACACAACGAACGCCTTGAATTTTTGGGCGATGCCGTTTTGGAACTTGCATCAAGCACATATCTTTTCAACAAATTCCCGAATTTGACGGAAGGCGAATTGACAAAAACCCGTGCCGCAATAGTTTGCCAACCGACGCTTGCAAAACTTGCCCGGAAACTTGACTTGGGAAAAATGCTTTTGCTCGGTCGCGGCGAAGATGTCAGCGGCGGGCGTGAAAGAGATTCAAATTTGGAAGATACTTTTGAGGCGGTCATCGGTGCAATTTACCTTGACGGCGGCTGGGAAGTCGCCCGCGATTACGTTCAACGGCAACTTGCTCCGGAGTTTGAGAAGGTGAAAGCCGGAGCAGCACAAAAGGATTACAAAACTTTTTTGCAGGAAATTGTCCAGCGTGATCCTTTGAGAAAAATTTCTTATGTCGAATTGAGCGTAAGCGGGCCGGATCACATGAAAACTTTTGAATACGCCGCAGAGATTGACGGGAAAATTTACGGCAAGGGAACCGGACGCAGCAAAAAAATTGCGGAACAGGCGGCGGCTAAGGAAACACTTGAAATGATTGGAGAGAATTTTTAAATGGCTGACGAAAACAAAAATTCGGAGAAAAAAAATCCGATTGACGAAATTGTGGAAAATACGACCATCGCCGACGTTTACCGGGCGGACAAGCAACTTTCCGGCGTCGTCAAAAAAACTCGACTGATTAAGAGTGATTTTTTCTCGGAAATAAGCGGCAACGAAGTTTATTTGAAACCGGAAAATATGCAACACACCGGAGCTTTCAAACTTCGCGGAGCATACAATAAAATCAGTCAACTTTCGCCGGAAGAAAAGGCAAAGGGCGTTATTACTTCCTCCGCCGGGAATCATGCACAGGGCGTTGCATTTGCCGCGAAAAAATTGGGCGTGAAGGCTGTGATTTGTATGCCGGCAACCACGCCGATTTTGAAAGTTGAGGCAACGAAGGCTTACGGTGCGGAAGTCGTTTTGCACGGCGACGGCTTTGACGATGCTTTCAAATACAGTTTGGAACTTCAGAAAAAACACGGCTATGTTTACGTCCACCCTTTCAACGATCGTGAAGTCCTGCTCGGTCAGGGAACGACCGCCCTTGAAATTATAAACGATTTGAAAGATGTCGATGCAATTTTGGTACCGGTCGGCGGCGGCGGTTTTGCGTCCGGAGTCGCACTTGCCACAAAGTTGGTAAATCCCGGCGTAAAGGTTATAGGCGTTGAGCCGGAAAATGCCGCCTGCATGAAAGCCGCATTTGATGCCGGGAAAATTGTCACGCTTTCCGGAGCGGATACCGTTGCGGACGGTTGTGCCGTCAAAACGGCGGGAGATTTGACTTTCGCCTTTTGCAAAAAATACTTGGACGAAATTATCACGGTCAGCGAGTCGGAAATTATGTCCGCTCTCCTCTCCTTAATCGAAAAGCATAAACTTATTGCCGAAGGTGCGGGAGTTTTGTCTTTGGCGGCTCCGGGCAAACTGAATTTCAAAGGCAAAAAGGTTGTCGCGATAATCAGCGGCGGCAATATAGATATTTCGACGCTTTACGCACTCATTGACAAGGCTTTGATCGTTCGCGGCAGGATTTTCAGATTTTCCGTCATGCTTGCCGACAAACCCGGACAGCTTTTGAACGTCGCAAAAATTTTGAGTGAAGAAAATGCAAACGTCGTAAAATTGGAGCATGACCAGGCGAGAGTTACCGACAGCTACAAGAAAGTTGTTTTGGAAGTCACCGTCGAAACTCACAACCAAGAACATATTGAAAGAATTATCCGGGCCATGAATAAACACGGCTACGAAGTTGAAAAAATTGATCTGTTGAGATGATGTGAAGGAATCAGGGAACCGGAGAAATGAAAAATTTGCTTGAGAAATTGCAGAGAGTCGAAGATAAATTTCGGGAAATCGAATCGCAAATCGGAGATCCTTCAGTCGTGTCAAACGTCGAAAGATTTACCCGGTTGACGCGGGAACTTTCGACTTTGGAACCCGTCGTAAAGAAAATTCGCGAATACAAAAAAATCCTTACCGAAATCGACGAGGACAAAAAAATTTTGGATACGTCGCCGGACGAAGAATTAAAATCCATGGCGGTTGAAGAACTTGCCGAACTGAAAAAAAATCAAGCCGAACTGGAAGAAGAATTTCCGGTTCTTCTCCTTCCCCGCGACCCGAACGACGAAAAAAATGTTATCGTCGAAATTCGCGGCGGCGTGGGCGGTGAAGAGGCGGCACTCTTTGCGGCGGATTTATTCAGAATGTACACGCGTTTCGCCGAGCGGCAGGGCTGGAAAGTCGATATTGCGGAATCGAACGCGACCGGAATCGGCGGTTTCAAGGAAATTTCCTTCACCGTGGACGGAGCGGGAGCCGCCGGAAAATTGAAATACGAAAGCGGCACTCACCGCGTTCAGCGTGTGCCGGTCACGGAGTCCGGCGGCAGAATACATACAAGTGCGGTTACCGTCGCCGTCTTGCCGGAAGTCGAAGAAGTCGAAGTAAATATAAATCCGGCTGACTTGCGGATTGATACTTACTGTGCAAGCGGAGCCGGCGGTCAATATGTAAACCGGACGGAAACGGCGATAAGGATAACTCACTTGCCGACCGGGATTGTCGTTCAATGCCAGGACGAGAAATCACAACTGAAAAACAAGGAAAAGGCGATGAGAGTTTTGCGGGCGAGGGTCAAAGACCTTGCCGTCCGCGAACAAAACGCCGCAATTTCCGCAGACAGAAAAAATCAAGTCGGATCCGGCGACAGGAGCGAACGGATCCGAACATATAATTTTCCGCAGGGCAGAGTGACGGATCACAGAATCGGATTGACTCTGCACAAATTGGACGCAATTTTAAACGGCGATCTTGACGAAATTATAAACGCTCTCATCACTGCGGATCAATCGAAAAAACTTGCCGCGACGGACGAGGATTGAGGGACAAGGGTTGAGTTTTCCCTTGTCCCTTTTTTGTTTTCAGTGGTGGAAAAGTCTGATTCCGGTCACAGCCATAACCATGTCATATTTGTCGCAAGTTTCGATAACGTTGTCGTCGCGAATTGAGCCGCCGGACTGTGCGATAAATTTTACTCCGGATTTTTTCGCCCGCTCTATATTGTCGCCGAACGGGAAAAATGCGTCGGAGCCGAGTGAAACGCCGGTAAGATTTTTAAGCCAATCGCTTTTTTCTTCGTCGGTAAATTTTTTCGGTTTTTCCGTGAAAACTCTCTGCCACGCGTCGCCGTCAAGCAAATCCCCGCTTTCCGCTCCGATATAAACGTCAATCGCGTTGTCCCTGTCCGGGCGTTTGATTCCCGGCTTAAAGGGAAGATTCAAAACCTGCGGACTTTGACGCAAAAACCAATTATCGGCTTTTTGTCCGGCAAGTCGCGTACAATGAACCCGGCTTTGTTGACCGGCTCCGATACCGATTGCCTGACCGCCTTTGACATAGCAGACGGAATTTGATTGAGTATATTTTAAAGTTATAAGAGCGATGAGCAGATCTCTTTTCGCGTCGTCGGTAAGATTTTTGTTTGCCGTCGGAATTTCTTTCAAGCAATCTTCCGTAATTTTCAAATTGTTGCGTCTTTGCTCGAAAGTCACGCCGAAAAGTTCCTTGTGTTCAAGTTCCGGCGGGTTGAAGTCCGGATTTATTTTCAATACAAGGTAAGTTCCCTTTCGTTTCGCCTTCAAAATTTCCAATGCCTCCGGCGTGTAACCCGGTGCGATTATTCCGTCGCTGACTTCGTGCTTTAAATATTTTGCGGTCGATTCGTCGCAAATGTCCGAAAGTGCGGCAAAGTCTCCGTAAGAACTCATTCTGTCGGCTCCTCTTGCCCGGACGTAAGCCGCCGCCTGCGGTGAAAGTTCTTCTTCCGCAAAATAAATTTTTTTCAAAACGTCGTCAAGCGGCAAACCCACCGCCGCCCCCGCCGGGCTGACGTGTTTGAAAGATGCCGCCGCAGGAAGTCCCGTTGCCTCTTTGAGTTCCCGGACAAGCTGCCAACCGTTGAGTGCGTCCAACAAATTTATGTATCCCGGTCTGCCGTTCAAAACTTCAAACGGCAATTCGCCGGAAGTCACGAAAACTTTTGCCGGCTTTTGGTTGGGATTGCAACCGTATTTCAATTCGATTTCTTTCACAAAAATTCACTCCCAAAAATTAAATTTTATTCTCGGAAACTTCCGAATTATTTTCGTCCTCAATCGACTTGGGTATACCGTCCGGAATTACACTTTCGTCCGCTTTCAATTCTTCCGTCGCATTTTTCGGCAAGGCATTTTCGGCAGGTTTTACTTCGCCGGTGTTTTCGACCGGTTTAACCGGTTCGGTTGAATTGTTTTCCGGCGTTGCAATTTTTTCTCCGGAATTTTCCGGAGCCGGCTCGTTATTTCCTTCCCTTGCCTCTTTGAGAAGTGAAACGGTGTGATATTTGAAAATTTTTCCTTTCTTGTCGGCAGTACTTTTCAAACCGCCGTCGATTTTGAAAAGCACGACGGCATCGTCGGCATTCAGATAAAGCTGACTTCCCCTTTCATATCCGGTAACTTCGCCGTAAGCCGTTTTCAGAGTCGATTCGGAGGCTCTCCACTCCAATTTTGTTTTCAAATTTATTGCAATGGGGACGGCGGGCAGGTAAGTTATTCCTTCGCGAACGACCGCCTTCGAGAAAAATTTTTGCCCGTTCTGCTCCGTGTCCCCGACTCTGACACCGTCGATTTCTATATTGTAAGGCTTGCCGATATAAGTCGGATTGCCGTCCGATTCCTTTATTTTTTGAGCTATGTCCGCGTCGCTTTCAAAGGCGGCGACTCCGTAAGGAGTAAGCCATTTTCTGACCTCCGCGACATTTAATTTTTGCAGACTGTAGCCGTCCGGGTAAATGTAATAAGCAATATTTTCGTCGGGAGTTTTTTCAATTACAACCCGCTGATATGTAATTTCGACGGGCGTACCGATTTCCACCGCGTCAAAGAGTTTTTCCACGTCTGCCTCTCTCAATCTTATACAGCCGTTTGAAACGTAATGACCGATGCTCTCCGGTTTGTTTGTCCCGTGAATACCGTAATTTCCCTTAATCCTCATCCAGCGATAACCCAAAGGATTATTCGGACCGGAAGGAATCTCGTACTCCGGATTTGACGGACTTATCCAGGAAGGATTGATTTCTTTTGTTTGAATTTTGAAATAACCGACCGGCGTGGGCGTGCGGGTCTTGCCGAGCCCCAAAGGATACATGGCTTTCTTTTCGCCGTTTTCATAGAGCGTGAGAAATCTGCTTGCCGAATTTATGACGATTTTTTTGTCCGGCTTTGCGTCTGCCGGTTCTGCCGCCGTCGAAACACCGGACGCACTCAGAAAAACCGCCAATCCCAAAATTCCGCCGAATGTCCTGCGAATTAAACTTGACCTGCTCATCTTCGTGAACATCTGCCTTTCCGATAAAAATACTTATGATTCCGAAAAAAATATATGGTATATGGTATTTGCATTGAGTCATTTTGTCAACAAATGTTTTCCGAAAATTTTTGAAGGTTAATTTTCGGAAATTGCAACAGCAACTCGGACAGGTAAAATATCCTCAACAAAAAATTTTCCGGTTTTTTCTCACTCAAAACACTTTTCGCACTTTTTATAAAAATTTTGACAATCAGGCGGAAAATTGACAAAAATTGCCTTGAATTGTAAAATAAAAACCGCACAAAAAATTTTTTTTCGGGAGGAAAAATTTTGTTTAATGAAAAAAACTGTCATTTCTACACGATTTTGGAATGTTTTTGCGGCATCAATTTCTTCCATTGTTATGGCATATATTTTAATTTTGACCGATAATGTCGTCGCCGGGCAAATTATCGGCGATGAAGCAGTCGCGGCGATGACTCTGATTTTTCCGTTTTTTACAATGATTTTATTCGTTGCGTATTTAATTTCCGACGGGTCGGTGATGTTGGCGAGCTACGCACAAGGAAAAGGAGATCGCGAAGAAGTTGATCGGATTTTCAGTTTGGGAATCATTTCGTCGATTTTTTGCGGAATAATATTTTTTGCGGCGTTATTCTTCTTTCGCGAAGAAATTTTGTCTTTTTGGGAAATTTCTCCGGAATTGAAATTTTTTGCCGAAGAATATTACAGCGGAATAATTTTTTTATCTTTGTTGCATCTCGTCAACATTTTCAATTATACGATTTTTTTTGCGGAAGGAATGGAACGTGCTTGCATAATTGCTGCAAGTGCGACTTTTTTTGTCAATATAAT
>CAJOOE010000014.1 GCA_905236145.1 uncultured Selenomonadaceae bacterium | reverse complement strand
GTTTTCGCGGCGATTGTAATTTGAATTGCGATTGAAATTTTCGCGGCGGCTGTATCCGGAATTGCGGTTGTTGTAATTTTTCTGCGGAATTTCTTTCTTCGGCTCTTCCGGTTTATTTTGACTTTCCTCCTCCGCTTTGGCGGCGATAACCGTACCTTCTTCTTCCTCATTGACCGGCAAAAGATCGTCCCAATCGGCGACAACGGTTTTTCCCTCGTCCAAAAGAACCGTCGCACAGCGTTTGTGATAATTCACCGCAACGACTTTTCCTTCTCCGTCGTCCAAGACAACGCGTTTTCCGCGTTCCGGCTCCCAAGCGTCCTCGTCGGCTCTGTTTTCGCTGTATAAATCGTCCTCGTATTTCAGGCAACACATAAGCCGCCCGCAAATGCCGGAAATTTTTGTGGGATTGAGCGACAATTTTTGATCCTTTGCCATGCGAATGGAAACCGGAATAAAGTCACCCAAAAAATTCGCACAGCAGAGCGGTCTGCCGCAATTTCCTATTCCGTTCATCGCTTTTGCCTCGTCGCGAACGCCGACTTGACGAAGTTCTATTCTCGTCCGGAAAATGTACGCCAAATCTTTTACAAGCTCGCGAAAATCCACACGCCCGTCCGCAGTGAAGGAAAAAATTATCTTGTTTACGTCAAAGGTGTATTCGACGCTGATGAGTTTCATGGGAAGTCCGTGTTCCGCAATTTTTTCCTTGCAAATCTCAAACGCTTTTTTTTCGTCGCGGTGATTTTCTTCGTCGCGTTGCAAGTCGTATTCCGTCGCTTTCCGGTAAATTCTTCTTATCTGACAATACTTCGTTGCCTCCTCGCTTTGAGGAATTTCTCGCGGAGGAATTACGACCTCGCCGCACTCCAAACCTCTTATCGTATCGACCAAAATTTTATCGCCTTTCACTATTTCCGACGCGTCCGGCTCGAAGAAAAAAATTCTGCCCGCTCTTTTAAATCTTACGCCTATTACTTTCACAAAAAAAACCTCCGGTTAAATGTTGTCGAATATAATTATATTCCGGCGGGCGAAAATGTCAATTAAAGCGTTCGGCAACAAAAAAATTCCGTTGCAAATCGAACGGAAAAATTTTTTGTCAAACGGCACCGCCGTAGCTTACCCTTGCCGAAAGCACACCTCTGTGCGAACGATGAAATTTTATTATGAAAGAATAGTTTCCGATTTCCGGGTTGGGAAGTTTCCTTGCACCGTATTGTGTGCCGACGGTTTTTGAATTTACGACGACGTTGAGTTTTAAAATCTCCGGTTGCGTAAGTTCCAAATCTTTATATTTAAACTTTATGACGTTCGTTTTCGGATAACGAAATTTTTCAACGCCGGCTGCAACTTTTTTATTTGTGGAAAGGCGGCTGACCGTGTAAACGAAATCGCCGGACGCTCCGAATTTTCGCCCGGAAAAATTGAAAGTGAGTTGCAAATTGTTTTGCGGCAAAATATCGACGGTGACAAATCGCGGCTCAAAGGCGGCTGCACCGACCGGTGAATTTTCCCCGCAAAAAACAAGCAGGGCAATCGCAAGCATAAAAAATTTTTTCAACATATTTCAATACCTCCGTCACAAATTTGCGTTTGCGTCAAAAATTTTATAACCGGAAATTTCGCAGAAATTTTTGAAATTCTTTCTTTCGCTTTAAAATCGTCCTCGTGAAAAAATATTCCGAGCACTGTCCCGGAGTGGGCGACGTTTGCCGCGACCGCTCCTGTTTTTTCCGCAAATTTCGTTATCTCTTTCAAATGCGGCTTGAATAAAATTTTTTGATTTTCCGCCGCCGATTTTTTCATCAAGTCAAAATTTAACGTGTCGCCGAGTTCGAAAATTTGAAACCCGCTCCGCCTGTTAAATTTCAGCGTGTCGATTTCGCCGCCGTAATCGAATACGGCAATTTGAAATTTTTCCGGCAGGAAAATTTGCCTGATAAATTTGCCGGTCAGCGGATTCATCGCGACTATTCCCGGATAAAAAATTCCGTCCGTCGGCTCAATTTCTGCGGCAAGTTTTGCGACTTCCTCCGGAGAAATTTTTTTTTGCATGAAACGGGCAACGGCAAACGCAACCGCCGCCAAATCCGCCGAAGACGATGCCATGCCTTTTCCCGGCGGCAATTCCGAGTGCAGACGTATTCCGAATTTAAATTCGGGGACGTTGTACAATTTCAAAATTTTCCGGAGCATTTTCAAAGATTTTTCGCCGAGTCCTTCAATTCCTTCAAATTCGTCGGAAACGGTTATGCGGGAAAATTTTTTTATCGGGCAGGTTACCAGCAAAGGCTCGCCGCGATAAAATCCCTGCAAAAGTTCGCCGCAGGAGCCGGGTACTTTAATCTCTGTTCTCATTTAAATTCTTCCGGTTGACACTCCCCACGCCTTTTTTGACAGCATTATCGGATATTTCCGCAAAAAAAGCAATACGAAACTTTAAGCGACTTAACGACAAAAAGATTTTCTCGTCAATCGTGCCGGACAAAAATTTGTTTTAAATCCGGTGTCTTTTGTGGTAATATGATTCAAAGAAAATCGGAAGGGTAGAAGTTGAAATGAATTTGCAAAAAAATGTTGAAAGCTCCATAAAAAATTCGGATTGGGATATGCCGATAGGTTTCGGATTGACGGCAAGAGTTTTGCTTGAATTTTTAATCGTCGCCGCGATTGTAACCTGCCTGTCATTGGCGGCATATTGTCGCGTAAATCAAATGCTCAACGAGGCTTTGGAAGAATCGGTCGCAAGATCTACGCGAACGATCGCCTTTGAATTGAAAAAACAATTCGGACTGCAACTTGACGAACTTCGGCAGTTGGCAAAATTCGTTGAAAAAAATTACAGGCGTTCCCCATATCCTTTAATTTCACTCGGCGAAGTTAACGGAAAGAGAATCGGCGTAATCGGACCGAGCGGTGAAACGATAATGGGTGCGGTTCCGCCGGAAGAAATTGTCTGGGCATCTCAACAGGCGTATTCCGGAAAATCCATAATCAAATACATTCGCGACGTGGGACTTGTATTTTCCGTGCCGATAAAAATTGACGGCAAGGATTGCGTTATGTATGATTATTACAATGATTTTGCCGTTCGCAAAAGATTTAACACGATAAGTTACAACGGCGACGGCACGGTAATTTTATTGAACAACTATCATGATTGGACTGTCCTGGCTGACGGGCTGACTTTGATAAATACTCATCCGGATATGAAACCCGGCTGGGACAAACTCGGCGAAAAAATCGGAGCGATGAAGGGTGAAGATGTCGCGGCAGATTTTCAAGAGGATGCCGGCTCGATTTATTACGAATTTCACGGGAACGGCTATTTTATTTACGGTGCCGTCGTTTCAAAGGAACACGGATTTTTTATTTCCGGCTATGTCCCTTGGAAATCCGTAGCCGTCGGCTTTCAGTCAATGTATATTGCCATGCTCGCCGTTTACGGGCTCATCGCTTTAATTTTGATAATGGTCGCCCGAACCATGCTCAAGAACAGCGAAAACAAACAACTTCGACTTGAAAAATCTTTGGCACTCAAAGCAAGTCAAACGAAAAGCGATTTTCTTTCAAACATGAGCCATGAAATTCGTACGCCGATTAACGCGATTTTGGGAATGGACGAAATGATTTTACGCGAATCTGACGATAAAACCATTTTGGAATATGCGGAAAATTTAAGACACGCCGGAAATACTCTGCTCGGCTTGGTCAACGATATTTTGGACTTCTCGAAAATTGAGGCGGGCAAAATGGAAATTATCAATGTCGAATATTCTCTCGGCTCCCTCTTAAACGACCTGGTAAATATGATAAAGTCCCGTGCAGAGAAAAAAGGTCTTGCCTTAAATGTGGAAGTCAACGAAAAAATTCCCGGCGTTCTTTACGGCGACGAAATAAGAATAAAACAGATTGTCACAAACATTTTGACGAACGCAGTAAAATACACGGAACACGGCAGCGTTACTTTGAAAGTCGATTTTGAGGAACGCGACGAAAAATCAATTTGGCTGAAAGTTGCCGTACAAGATACCGGAATCGGAATAAAGAAAGAAGATATTTCAAAACTTTTCGTTGCGTTTGAGAGAATAGAAGAGGAGAGAAACCGGACGATTGAAGGCACCGGACTCGGTATGACGATAACGCAACAACTTTTGAAACTCATGGAAAGCCGGCTTGAAGTTTCCGGCGTTTACGGGGAAGGCTCGACTTTCTCATTTAAAATCGTGCAAAAAATCGTCAATTCCGAACCGCTCGGAGATTTTACGGAGGCTTTCAGAAACTCCCTTGCACAACACAAAGCCTATCGCGAAAAATTCACCGCCCCCGACGCAAAAATTTTGGTCGTGGACGATACGATTATGAATTTGACCGTCGTCAAAGGTCTTTTGAAACAGACGAAAGTAAAAATCGACACGGCGGAGAGCGGTTACGATTGCCTGAATCTTGTCCGGGAAAATCACTACGACATAATTTTTTTGGATCATCGTATGCCGGGCATGGACGGTATCGAAACTTTGCAGAAAATGCAGAACCTTGCCGGAAACAAATGCAAGGACACGCCGGTTATCTCACTCACCGCAAACGCAATAAGCGGGGCAAGGGAGCAGTATATTGCCGCCGGTTTCAAAGATTATTTGACCAAGCCGGTTAACGGCGTTGCCCTCGAAAATCTGATGATAAAATATCTGCCGCCTAAACTCGTCACGATAACAAAAGATGACGCAGAAAAACTTCCGGAAGAAAATTCTTCGACTCTGCCGGCAGAATTGACCGGAGTCGAAGGATTGGACACAAAAGCCGGAATCGAACATTGCGGAAGTCCCGACGCTTATTTGGACGCTTTGACCGTTTTCGCGGAGTCGGTAAATTCCGGAGCGGACGAAATTCAAAATTATTTCGACAGAGGCGATTGGAAAAATTACACGACAAAAGTCCACGCTTTAAAATCTACCGCAAGGGTAATCGGAGCGGAGGAACTCAGCGAACGGGCGAAGAGATTGGAAGATGCCGGAAATTCCGGTTACATTGAAGAAATTTTCGCAGATACGCCGGCACTTTTAAAACTCTATCGCACTTACGCCGAAAAACTTTCTTTTCTCGTCAAAAAAGAATCGGACGACGAAAACAAGCCTTTAATCGAGCCGGACGCATTGGCGGAGGCGTGGGAAACATTAAAGGAAGTTTCGGCAAGTTTCGACTATGACACTTTGAATTTTGTCCTGCAGTCTTTGGAAGAATACAAATTGCCGGACGGGGAAAAAGAAAAATTCAACGAGTTGAAAAGTGCGGCGGGAAAATTGGATTGGGACAAGATAAGAGAATTGGTCGGATAAATTTTTTGAAATTCGGGAGGAAAAAATTTTGGACAAAGTGAGATATGCGGCAACAAAAGCGATTTATGAAATTTTTACATCCGGTGCTTATTCAAACGTTGCACTTGCAAAAATTTTGAGGAGTGAAAAATTCGACGACCGCGACAGAAGATTTTTCACGGAATTGGTTTACGGGACGACGAAAACAGGAAGTTCTCTTGACTGGAAGTTGTCGAAATACATAAACCGTCCGCTTGAAAAGACGGATCCGAAAATTTTGGCTGTCTTGCGTGTCGGATTTTATCAAATGTTTTTTATGAATAAAGTTCCTCAATCTGCGGCGGTCAACGAATCCGTGGAAATTGCAAAAAATGTTTGCGGGATCGGTGCGTCGAAATTTGTAAACGGTGTCTTGAGAAATGCCGGACGAGATCCGCAAAAATCCGATTTCCCGAAAGGCGACTCTCCGCGAGCATTGGCACTCAAAACTTTTCACCCGCTGTGGATTGTAAAATTGTTCGTCGAAGAGTTCGGACTTGAAGAAACAAAAAAACTTTGTGCCGCCGACAATGTGGAGCCGCCGCTCTGCGTGAGGACAAATTTTTTAAAGACGACACGGGAAAAAATGCTTGAAGAATTGAAAAAAATCGGAGCGACGGCAAGAGAATCGGAGATCGCTCCGGAGGGAATAATAATCGAAAGTCACGGTGCATTGGATAAATTTCAACCGCTCAGGAAAGGTCTTTGTCAAGTTCAAGATGAAAGTTCGATGACCGTTGCCAGAAAATTGGATCCGGCGGAAGGTGATTTTGTCATTGATTGCTGTGCGGCTCCCGGCGGCAAGACAACTCATATTGCCGAACTGATGAAAAATCGCGGGAAAATAATTGCGGCGGATATTTACGAAACAAAACTCGAACATATAAAAATGAATTCGGAAAGGCTCGGAATAAACATCATCGAAACGATTTTGAAAGATGCAAGGGAAATCGGCGAGAGTTTTCCGGGCAAGGCAGATAAAATTTTGGTTGACGCTCCTTGTTCCGGCTTGGGCGTAATTCGCAGAAAGGCAGATATTCGCCTGAAAAAAAATCCGGCAGAAATTGAAAAACTTCCGGATTTGCAATTTGAAATTTTATCCGGTGCGGCAAAGGCATTGAAACCCGGCGGGACTTTGGTTTATTCGACCTGCACAATTTTGAGCCGCGAAAATGAAGATGTTGTCGAAAAATTTTTGTCGCTCAATCCCAATTTCAAACTTGCGGACAAGGAAATTTTATTGCCCCACTTCGATAATACCGACGGACTTTTTGTCGCGAAAATGATTTTGAAAGGATAGAGAAGTCCGGAAGAAATTTAAAGGTCCCGCAACTTTCTGCGGGACCGGAATTTTCATATATGGCGGAGGGGGTGGGATTCGAACCCACGGTGGCTTGTGACCACACTTGATTTCGAGTCAAGCACCTTCAACCGCTCGGACACT
>CAJOOE010000013.1 GCA_905236145.1 uncultured Selenomonadaceae bacterium | reverse complement strand
TGAAAGCGTTTACGCAGCGATTGACTTTGCCAACGAAAACAAAATTCCGGTCCTCCTCAATCCCGCACCCGCCGTCAAAGAACTTTCGATCGAAAAGGCTTGCAAATGTGATTTCTTTGTGCCGAATGAAACGGAACTCGGAATTTTGACGGGTATGCCGGTTGAAAGTGAAGGAGAAATAAAAACGGCGGCAAAATTTTTGCTGGACAAGGGTTTGAAAAATATTATCGTCACTATGGGAAGTCGCGGTTCGCTGTGGATTTCTGCGGACGGTAAAGAAGAAATTGTCCCGACGCGAAAAGTTGACGCGGTGGACAGCACCGGAGCGGGAGATTCTTTTATCGGCTGTTTCGTCGAAAATTATGTGAACACGAAAGACATTCCCGGTTCAATGAAAAGAGCGTCCCAATATGCGGCTTTGAGCGTCACAAAGAAAGGCACTCAAGATTCTTACGCCGTCAAAGAAGAATTTGAAAAATTTTACCGCGAATAAATTTTTTGATTCGGTCAGACAAAATTTTGAAATCTCTGCAGTTTTGCGGGGATTTTTTTTGCCGGAAATATTTTCCCGACCGACTTTCAAAAAAATTTTTCGCACCGCCGCCGACGTATTGACTTTGCAAATACGCTGTGATATATTGCGGGTGATTATAAAGATTTAAGGATGAATCGGTTTCAGGGAAGGGTGATTAAAATGGCAACCATCTCAAATATGTTGGGCGGCACCTATACGCTGTATAAAGCGTCCTATGCAAACGGCACGCTTTTCGGCTCCGCCTCGACAAGCAAAAAAAATTCCGCACAAGATTCAATTTCTGCTCTGTGGAGTTCTTACGGTTCGTACACGTCAAACGCAAATGAGGCACTTTCCGGACTCAGTACCATAAGTTCAAATGTAAAATCCGTTTTGTCAAGTTATAATACCGCAAAAAGCACTTTCCAAAGTGAAATGAGCGAAACTCTTTCAAATTTGAGCGATGCGGCGAAATCTCTTGAAAAACTTGATTTTAAAGTCGGCACAAGCAGCACGACGGAAAGTATCGACGCAAACGGAAACAAAGTTACCGCGACGACGGGCACCGACAGCAAGGGAAATTCCTTTACTTCAACCTCAAGCATCGACGCAAAAGGCAACCCCGTCACCGTCACGGAAAGCGTAAATTCGGCGGGACAAAAGACGACAACGACGCAGACTTTGGACGCTCGCGGAAATACCGTTACCGTGACCGAAGGTCTTGACAAGAGAGGAAACAAAGTTACGACGACGGAAAGCATTGACGCGAACGGAAACAAACGCACGGTAACCGAAGGCACGGACGAAAAAGGAAATGCCGTCACCATTACTTCCGGCAAAAATGATGCCGGCGAAAGTGTGACGCAAACGACCGGCGTAAATGCTTACGGCAGACAAGTCACGACAACCGTCACTTCCGGCACCGACGAAAACGGCAAGGCTTACACAAACACTTCGACAGTCGATTCAAACGGCGAAAAATCTTTTTCGGAAGTGCAGACCGGCGGACTGCAACATTTGTCCTCCGTCGCGGTTACTTCAAGCGATTTGACGAAAGTCGGGACTTCGACCGACAAAAACGGCGGCACCGTAACAACATCTTTGAACAAAAGCGATTTGGACGACGCTTTGAAGGCGGTCAAAAATTTTGTCAATGCATACAATGACACGATCGACTTTTTCAGCGAAAATTCCGGAATTTCAAAGAGAGTTTCGCGAATGGCTCAAGTTTTCGGCGATACGACTTACAGAGCGAAAAGTTATGAATCAATCGGAATTTCGGTAAATTCCGACGGCTCTTTGAAAGTTGACGAAGAGAAATTGACAAAGGCAATATCCGACAGTCCCGGCAACGTTTCAAATATTTTGGGCAAAGGCGGGCTTGCCGGTAAAGCCGAAAGTCACATTTCAACGGCGAACTCTCAAAGCAGTCTGCTTTTCCCGAGTGCAAAGGCGATGCTCGGAGATCAGCTCAACACGGCGGCGATTTACACCGGAAAATCTTATCAAAACATTACTTCACTCAACAACGTGGGCAACCTCATCAATATGATGTTCTGAAATTTTATTTCTCAATAAAGTTTTCGGATTTATCCCCGAAAGGTATCCGGGATAAATCCTTTTTCTTTGTCCGGAAAAAATTTTTTTGAAGGAAGGGGGAGAGTCGTCAAAAATGAAAAAATTTTTGCCGGCTGTTTTGGCGAATTTGTCCGCCGTACTTTCCGAAATTTTATTGACTTCCTCTGCGGCTTGGCTCATAACTTCAGCCGCACCGGAACCGCCTTTAAGCACACTTTCCGTCGGAATAACTTTGGTCAGAGCCGCCGGAATTTCAAGAGCCGGATTGAGATATGCGGACAGATTTTTATCGCACCGGGTAATTTTTGAAATGCTGGACGAACTCCGGGAAAAACTTTACCGGCAAGCTGCGGAAAAATTGCCGCTGAAATCCGGAATTTTGCGGGAAGGAGAATTTTTACGCGAATTGACGGTGACGGCCGACACGGTAAAAGATTTTTTGCCGCGAGTAATTTTGCCGCTTGCGACCGGATTTTTGACGACTGTTTTAATGACCGGATTTTTATTCGGAGCGATTGAAAAATTCGCGTTCGTCCTTCCGGCAATTTTTTTTGCGTCAATAATTCTGTCCGCGACTTTTAAATTTGACGAGCCGGACGATTCGGATTACCGCTCAAAAATTTCAGATTTTTACTCTGCCCGCGACGAATTGAAAATTTACGGCACTTTTCCCGCAGTCGGAAGATTAAACCGGGCTGCGGAATTTTTCGGCAAAAGTCAGCTTGATTTAAATTCGCGGAAAATTTTTTTCGATACCGCTTTAAAAATTTTTGACTTCGCCGGCTTGAGTTTCATTCTTTTCAAACTCTGCGAAAAAGTCGGAAGAATTGAATTTGCCGTGTGGATTTTCGTTTTTCTTGCGATTTTTGAAATTTATTCGGCGATTCCGGAGAGCGTCAGACTTTGCAAAAAAATTCGCTCCGTCAATCCCGACTTTACGCCGGAGAAAAAAATTTTGCCTGAAGAAAAATCTGATTGTGCCGTCGAATTTCGCGATGTAAATTTCGGATACATTCCGGAAAATCCGATTATAAAAAATTTCAATCTCAAAATTCGTCGCGGCGAATTTTTAAAAATTGTCGGGGAGAGCGGAGCCGGCAAGACGACTTTGCTTTATCTCATGACGAAACTTTTTGAGCCGGACAAGGGAATTGTCTTGACTCAAGGAAAAATTTCCGCCGCGACTTTCACGAATTACATTTTTTCAAATTCGATTCGCGAGAATTTCAAAATTTTTGTCGGTGAAACAAACGAAGAAAAAATCCGCGAAATTTTGAAAATTTGTCTGCTTGAAAATTTCGACCTTGACGAAAATATCGGCGAGGACGGAGCGAAACTTTCCGGCGGCGAGCGGGGAAGGTTGCAAATTGCCCTTGCACTTGCAAAAAATCCGGATATTTTTGTCGCGGACGAGCCGACTGCCGGACTTGACAAAAAGCGGGCGGAAATTTTGATTCGCAATCTTGCAAACGACTGCACGGAAAAAAATCGGACTTTCATTTTGATAACACACGATTCGACCGGCACATTTTCCGCAAAAAATTTTCGGACTGTAAAAATTTGAAACCGGCAATTTTTGCGGCGGCTTGATTTTATTCCGGGAAAATTTTATAATGCAACGGGAAGTCATTTTCATTATTGACTTAAGAAACAATTTTCGGAGGGAAAAAAATTTTATGAGTACTTACGGTATAGACTTGGGAACAACTTACTCTTGTATTGCACGGCTTGACGCAAACGGCAATCCGGAAGTCATCAGAAACAACGAGGACGATTCAAACACCGTTGCGTCCGTCGTTTTTTTCGAGAATGAAAATAATGTTGTCGTCGGTCAGGCGGCAAAAGAAAATATCGAGACGGACGGAGATCGCGTCGTCCAATTCGTCAAGCGGTATATCGGCAAGAGAGATACCCGCACTTATGAATTTGACGGCAAGACTTACACGCCGGTCGAAATCAGTGCACTTATTTTGACACGCCTGAAAAATCTTGTCGAATCTCAAGGCGGCACGGTTGAGGACGTTGTAATCACCGTTCCGGCTTACTTCGGTCTTGAGGAACGCAGTGCCACGAAACAGGCGGGAGAACTTGCCGGACTTAATGTCTTGAGTTTGATAAATGAACCGACGGCGGCGGCTCTCAGCTATTGTGCCCGTCAATTTCAGGAAGATCGCACGGTCTTGGTTTACGACTTGGGCGGCGGCACTTTCGATGTTACCGTCATAAAAATGTCGATGGCTCAAAGTGCGGACGGTAACGACGCTCAAAAAATAAACGTACTCGCGACCGGCGGCGATGACAGATTGGGCGGTAAAGATTGGGACGACAGACTTTTTGAATTTATTTTGAATGCCTGCTGCACGGAAAACGGATTGACGCCGGAGGAGATTGAGGCGGAAACCCGGCAGGATATTCGCAGTAAGGTTGAAGAGGCGAAGAGAAAATTAAGCAAAAAACAATCTTCAAAAGTTCGTATTGACGTAAACGGCTCCCGCACCGAAATTACCGTCACCCGCAAAGATTTTGAACAGCTTACCGCAGACAAAGTCGCTCAGACCATGAGTTTTGTGGACAGCACACTTCAAAAGGTTCCGGGTGTCGAAATTGACACTGTTCTTTTGGTCGGCGGCTCAACTTATATGCCGATGATTAAAGAGGCGGTCGAGGCGAAATTTCCGGGAAAAGTTCAACAGCACGATCCGGATCAAGCCGTCGCAAAAGGTGCGGCGATTTACGCGAGTATGCTTGTCATAGAGGAAGGAGCCGGCTCCGAAAATCAAGGCGGCGAAACTTCCGGCGAGGGCGAAATTTCCGGCGAAAACAAAGCCGAACAGCTTACCGCAAAATTCACCGTCGAAGATCAAACTCCCCGCTCTTTCGGGCCCGGCGTTATGGATATGAAGGCGGCAAAACCGAAATATGTTTTGGAAAACTTTATAAAAATCGGCGAAAAGATGCCTGCAATTTTTACGAAAACTTACTACCCCATGGAAGACAATCAGGAGCGTGTAAGACTTCGGGCTTTTGAAAATATGTCAACCGACGATGCTTTGATTCCGAGCGTTGACGAGGACGGAAATCCGCAGGCAACGGATCCGGCTCACAATGTAAAACTTTTGGGAGAATTGATTGTAAATCTTCCGCCCGGAACGAGCCGCAATACTCCCATTAAAGTCACTTTCAAAGTCGATGCGTCCGGCGTTCATGTCGAGGCGGTAAATACAACGACAAACGAAGTCTTTGAAACTTTCCTGCGTACCGAGTCGGATATTGACGTTGAGAACAGTGCGGTTCATCAACTCCGCATTTCTTCCGACTGATAAAAAATCGACGAGGTTTAAAAAATTCTGCCGCGAAAAAGTTTTTTCGCTTGTTTCGGTGTCATTTGAAAAATTCGGAAGGAGGATTGAATTTTGACACAAAAAAATATTTTTGAAATGCTCGGGTTGGAATTCGATCCTCCCGACAATTTGAGGAAAATTCGTGCGGCTTTTGAGGCGTGGAAAAAAAGATTGACGGAAGAACAAAATACAACCGTTGATCCGAACAGATTGACCGCCATAAAAGCCGATTTGGATATGAGCGATTATATTCTGCAGACTGTGGAAAATCCCCGTCTGCGTCACCGGGAAGCCGAATCTTTGAAACAAAAGAGAATAGAGCAGCTCCGGCTTTACATAGACCTTCAACGCGGGGAAGTTTCCGGGACTTTGCAGGTAAATCGTGCTCAAATGACCGCCGTCAAAGAGAAATTGCATTTGAGTTTGGCGACGATTGAGGCGACTTACAAAGACCGGGGGTTTGAAATAAAACAGCAGAGAACCGGGCAAAGCGTTCTGGAAACTTTGAATAATTTTTTTCTGCCCGATTCCACGATGAACGAGTTGAAGAAAAATTTTCTTGCGTTTCAAAAAGTGCCGGACGCGAAAAATTATCCGTGGTCGGACAAGGTAAACAATTTTTACGACTTGGCTTATTATCTGGACAATGCGGTTGAACCTTCTCCGGATTTTTACCGCCGGCATGATACCGAAGAACTTTGCGAAATTTTTAAAAATGAGGCAAAGAGAGTTTCCGCTCCCATACCCGCCTGGCAGTCAATCAAAGCTTTGCTGAATTTGGCACAGGCTCAAGTTTTCAATTCCGACGACAATCGTTTCAAATACGATCATTCTTTGAAATTGGAGGCTCTTTCCGGTTTTTTCGCGAAACTCAAAACCGCTCCGGATATTTTCAAGCGGGACAGTTATTTTGCGGATAATTGCATTGACAGGATACGAAAAACTTTCCCCAACTTTTTGACTTACGAGCAGAGTGCGGCACTTTACAACAAAGCCGCCGGACTTTTGCGGGAACCTTACGAATCAACCGGAAATCCCGGAGAAATTTTTTTCGATGTCACCTGTGCGAATTGCGGAGCGTCGGCAAGTTTTCGGACGAGGGAAGAGGCTGAATTTTCCCGTTGCAAAGTTTGCGGAGAAAGTTTTTACATGGAATGTCCGAAGTGCGGGAAAAAAGTTCCCGCCAAAGCCGAACATTGTCCGGCTTGCGAATTTTCAATCAGCGAACTTCGCCGCTATTCCTATTACGTCGAATATGCAAATTCCATGCTTGAACTTGTCGAACGCAGCAAAAATGCCGACGACGACGTTAAAACGGTCATGGCGGAAGTCGTGAAAACTTTTGCAAAGGCGAAACTTGTACACCCGGAATCTTTGGATATAAAAAAAATCGAGTGGCGGATAAACAGAATCGCGTCCGAATTTAAAAAACGCGACCTTGTCAAATGGGCTGAATCAAAAATGCCGAGCTTGAGTACAAACGCCGATAAAGCCGTCAGCGACTGCATGGAAATTTTGCGGAAGATAAAAAATTACAAGCCGGCGTTGGACAGACTTCGTTTGATTAAGCCCAAAAGACCGCTGAAAATTACCGCCGCAATTCGCGAAAACGATTTGAAACCGGCGACGCAAAATTCCGAGAACAAAAATATTTTAAGCAAAATTTCCGTCAATGCAAAATCAATGAGCGTTACTTCATCTTCGGGAAATTTAATCTGCTCGGTAAATTGGCAGCCGGATAATGATTTGGGCGTTCAATATACTTTAATTCGCAAGGTCGGCGGCGTTCCGAAAACTTTTCACGACGGTGAAATTTTGGTTGAGAATACCGATAAACTTTCTTTTGAAGATGCCGGAGTCAAGCCCGGAGTGCTTTACGGCTACGCAGTTTTTTCCACGCGGCTCGGTTCCATTTCGGATCCCTGCCTCTGCAGTACCGTTCATTACAGCGATCTTGAAGAGAAAAAACTTATAGCCAAGACTGAGGACGGGCATTGTAAATTTACCTGGAAACTTCCGTCGGAAAATTGCCGGGGCGTGCGAATTTTGAGGAGCGACAGTGCCGGAAACAGCGTTGTTGTAGCCGATTGTGCCCAATCGCCTTTTGTTGACAGGCTGGTAAAAAATCGCCGTCAATATCAATATCGTTTGCAGTGCGTCTATTATTCTGCGGAGGACGGTGCGGAGAACGAAAAGTTTTTGACCGATTCCGGCGACGAAAAATATAATCGCGTTTGGAAAGTAAATCGAACTTACAAATACAGTCACGGAATTGCCGTAACACTTACTCCGGAGCGTCCGCCGCAAATTTTGAAAAATCTTACTCTGAATGTAAATCGCGGACGGGCGACTTTTACCTGGCTTTCAACCGGAGAATTTGACGTTTGGTTTAAAGAAGTCAAGTTACCGGCAAAGTCAAAAAAATCGGAAGATTTACCGATTAAACCGGGAAAAATTTTCGACTTGGATAAAATCGACGAATTTTTCGGGAGCGGCATTGTTTTCAGGCGGGCGGAAAGTTCGGATCAATTTTGCGAATTTGACACGACCGGCGAAATTACAAAAATTGCCGTCATCAGTGCAACGAAAGATTTCGGAATCGTAACGGAAATTTGTACGGTTGCAAACGTCGAGCCTTGCGAAATAGACCCGGATAAAACTTTGATCGATTCAAACGTCCTGCGAATTGTCCTGAAAAAAATTCCGAAAAATTTAAATCTGATTCATTACAAAATAAATACGCGGGACTCCGACGAATTTTACGCGACGATTGACGATGCAAAGGCACGGCACATGAACCGGATTTACGCGACAAAATACGTACAGGATACTTTTATTTCCCAGCCGCACATGCCGCAGAAAGAACTTTACATCACGGTTATCGGCGAATTTAAACTTGCCGACGGAGTGACCGCCTATTCCGCTCCGAGTAAAATTGTGATAAACAATCGCCCGAAATCCGAAATTTCATATTATTTGGAGTGGGGGACGAGCGGATTTTTTGAAAAGAAAGCACAGGCAAAAGATTGCCGGCTGATTATCGAAACGACCGCCGCAGAAATTCCGCAAATGTATCTGGCTTGCCGCAAAGACGGCAGAATGAATATCGAATTGAAAGATTCTTCCACGCGAATTTTGGAAACGGTCAGAGAATATAAAAACGGGTTGCCCGGCGGCAGGTTGGAAATTCGCCTGTCCGACGACATTTGGCAATATGTTTTGCCGGGAACTCACATAAAACTGATGATTTCAAAAGACGATGAAAAACATTTTGAATTAAATCCCGTCAAGCCGGAAAGTTTGACGGTACCGAAAAAATAAAAACCGGTTGTGCCGAATTTGCGACGCACCGGTTATTTTTTTGCCCGCCGCGAAAAAAAAATTTCAAAAAACTATTGATAACAATTATCGTTTCTGCTATACTTCGTTCAGGCTTTCGTTAAAGCTCTCCTGAAAATAATAAATACACATACGCTTGGAAAGGACTTCGCACTGCTCATGCGAAGTCTTTTTCTGTTGACCGAGCCGGAAGAAGGTCGCGGGGAAAAATTTTTGACGATAATTCAAATGTCCGGTATAATGCCTTGCGGTAATTCGTTTTGAGTGAATGGAGGAAAAAATTTTGGCTGACAATAACGAGAAAAATTTTGTCGAAGAAAATCCGGAATTTGCGGAAACTCCGGAAGAAATTATCGAGAAGGAACATATAGAAGTCCACGTCGATGCCGACAGTGCTCAACAGGTCGGCACGGTCGAGGGCGAATACGACGCAAATCAAATTCAGATTTTGGAAGGGCTTGAGGCCGTCAGGCTTCGTCCCGGAATGTATATAGGCTCAACCGGCGAACGCGGATTGCATCACTTGGTCTATGAAGTCGTTGACAACTCAATCGACGAGGCTCTTGCCGGTTTCTGCGACGATATCCGCGTCACGATCGAGGAGGACAATTCAATCACGGTAAGCGACAACGGACGCGGTATTCCGGTTGATATGCACGAATCCGGAAAGCCGGCTGTCGAAGTCGTCTTGACCGTCCTGCACGCCGGCGGAAAATTCGGCGGCGACGGATATAAGGTCAGCGGCGGTCTGCACGGTGTCGGCGTTTCTGTCGTCAACGCTTTGAGTAAATCAATGGAAGTCGAAGTAAAACGCGACGGAAAAATTCATCAAATAAGTTTTTCACGCGGCAACACCGTCACTCCCTTGCACATAATCGGCGATGCGGAGAATACCGGAACACGCGTTCATTTTGTGCCGGACGAGGAAATTTTCACGGTCACGGAATACAATTACGACACTTTGAAACACCGTCTGCGGGAACTGGCCTTTCTGAACAGCGGAATAAAAATCACCTTGACCGACAAACGCGGCGAAGGTCGCGAGGACGTTTATCACTTTGAAGGCGGTATAAAATCTTTCGTCGAACACC
>CAJOOE010000012.1 GCA_905236145.1 uncultured Selenomonadaceae bacterium | reverse complement strand
GCGGTATCTCCGTGATTTATCATAAAATCACTCCTTAAAAAATTTTTTGCCGGCCGATAGCGGAATTGTAATTGCCGGGAAAAAATTTGTAAACAATTTCGGCGTATGTATTCCGGAATACTTAAACGGTATTTTGCATACTTGAATACAAAAAAATTTCCGGGAAAATTTTTATTCCCGGAAATCAGATTATTTGTAAAAGGGTCAGTTTATAAGAATATATCAAAGGTTGGATTTAATCAGTTTGAAAAGTTCGGAATCTTTTTTCGCACCGGTGAAATTTTCAATCGCCGAATCCATTCCGTTTTCTTTGATGTAAGTCTGAACTTCGACGGCCTCCGGATCGCCTTCAAAATCAAATTTCAAGGCGGCGGCAATTACCTTTGCCAAAGCGTCGGGGGTTTTTCCGCGTTCGATGAGTTGAGTAGCCGGAGAAACAAGACGATCTGCCGGAGAAAGTTTGCGTTTCGGGCCTCTTGCCACGCGTGTGACTTCGTCGGACAAATGCGGGTTTGAAAATCTTGCTTCCGCAGTTTCGACATATTTTTTGTGAACGGCGGGATCAAATTTGTATTTGTCGATTAAGAGTTCGGAAGTTTCCGCCCAAACTTTTCTTGCGGCATTTACAATTTCCTCGTCCTTCATTGCCGTCGAAATATCCCTGTAACCTTTTTGATAGGAAAGGTAAGCTATTGAGGCGTGACCGGTATTGACGGTGAAAAGTTTTCTCTCAATGTAAGCGTTGAGATTTTCGACGATTGTCATTCCTTTAATTTCCGGAATTTCGCCGACCATACCTTTTTTGTCAACGTCCCATTCGGCGTATTCTTCGACTTTTACCAAAAGTTTTTCGTCGTTCTTCTGTGCGGGGACGATTCTGTCAACCGCCGCGTCCGGAAAACCGATGAGCTTTGAAACTTCGTCTTTTGCACCGTCGGAAAGATTTTCGTAAACGAAATTTTTCAAGACAGTCGAGCCGCCGACCATATTTTCGCAGGCAATAATGTTGAGCGGATTTTTGTTTGTCGCGATTCTCTTTTCCAAGCCCTTTGCGATATTCGGTGCTATGAATTTCAAAATGTTGGGGCCTATCGCCGTCGTGACAATATCCGCATCAACAATCGCGTCCAAAAGTGCGTCAAGATTTTCGTTGCTGTTTATTGCACTTACGTTTTCGACTTGAATTTTGTCCTCTTTGCCGAAAATTTGCACGTTGTATTTTCCGAGATTGTTAATATCGTCAACGAGAGGAGCGGCAACGTCAACAAAAGTCACATGATAACCGGCCTTACTCAAAAGCAATCCGATAAATCCGCGTCCGATATTTCCGGCTCCGAAATGTACAGCTTTTTTCATTTTAATAACCTCCGAATCAAGGTGGAATCAAGGTGATAAGGTGGAAAGGTGGAAAGGTTTGCAAGGTGGAAAGGTTTGCAAGGTGGAAAGGTTTGCAAGGTGGAAAGGTGGAAAGGTGGAAAGTTCTTTTCACCTTATCGCCAAACATTAAACACCGGTCAATTTATCAACCTTTGGTAAACATATCATAGAGAACTTGCGGATCTTTCGTCGTGTAAGCCTCGTTAAGTGCCTCGTCATCATATTCGAGAGTGATTGTTGCAAGGTTCTGAATTATTAGAAGGTGATCGTCGCCTTTGCCGGCAATACCCACGATTAAGTGTGCGGTTTCGTCGCCGAATTTTACGCCCTCCGGATATTGCATTACGACAATACCGGTTTTCATTACATATTCTTTTACCGCGTTTTCGCCGTGAGGAATTGCAATGCCTTTGCCGATATAAGTGGAAATGTCGCGTTCGCGGGCAAGCATACCGTCAACATAAGGCTTTGCAACATAACCGCTCTTTACCAAGAGTTCGCCCGCCGCTTTGATTGCCTCTTCTTTCGATACCGACTTCAAGCCGACTTTGACATTTTCTTTCAAGAGAACGCCTTCGGTCAAAGTTTGTGCAGGTTCTTCTTCGACGGTTGCCGCCGGAGCCGGTTTGCCGATATTTTGCAAACGTGCACTGATAACGTCGTAAACATTGTTATTGGTGAAGTCTTTAACGAAAATGTGTTCCGCTTGCGGTGAATCATCAATCGCTCTTTGTGCAAGTTTTTCGTGAGATACGACTATTTGAGCGTCTTTCGGAATGTTTCCGATAGCGAAGTTTTTGACCGTGATATTTGTAAATCCGTCTTTGTGAAGTTTTTTGCGGAGAGCCGCCGCACCGAGTGCGGAACTTCCCATGCCGGCGTCGCAAGCGTAAGCGATGAATTTAATGTCTTTTCCGGCAACTTCTTTTTCACCGGACGCAACGCCTTTTGACGCAGCTTTCATTGACTGCATATTTGCCTGAGCCGCCGCAAGTCCGTCCTCATTTGCCGCATCGGACGCAGCCGTCGCTTTGATGAAGATTGAACTGATTGCAAAGCTTACAGCACCAGCCGCCGCGACCGCCGCCACGTTAGCGAAATATGCGC
>CAJOOE010000011.1 GCA_905236145.1 uncultured Selenomonadaceae bacterium | reverse complement strand
TTAATACTTTGCCACGAAAAATACTTGATTGGCAAACTCCTGAAAATTTTTTCAATGACTGTCTCATTTCTTCTTGCATTTAACATACATTATTTTGACGAACAAAATCAAAACCGCTCCGATAATCGCTCCCGGAATCAATCCGTCAATTCCCCGCATAAATGACATAAAGATCGGCGTACGCATATGGGCAAAAGTTTCAACCATTGAACTCTGTCCGATTGTTGCCGCCAAAGTCAGGACGAAACACACAGACTTCGGAAATTTTTTCAGGAACGCCGCGACCGCCAACATAAACGCCGGGTGACCGATAAAAATTTCCTTTGAACGCGGGCGGGCATAGAAAAGCTGTTCCAAAAACGCACGGATTTTTATTTCCGCTCCGGCAACCGGCATTCCGGAAGTATGACCGCTCCTCAAAATCAAAATCACAAACGCCGCCAAAATTACGAACGCCGCAAGTAAAGTTTTTACTTTTATCGGTGCGTCCAGCAATTCCTTGAACTGTTGCAAAGCCGGAACATTTTTTCTTTCGTCCATGACATTGAACCGCTGCAAAAACGCAATCGCAACCAAAACGAGAGGCAGGACGAAAGTCAATTTTATTCCTCTGAAAATTTCAAATTCCAAAAAGTATTTTACGTCCGAGAGCGAGCCGGACAAATACATCGCTCCGACCATCGACATCGCTCCGGTTATCAAAAGTGCGACTGCCGAAATAAAAATTATTCTTCCGGCAGAAAGATTCGCTCCCGGTTTCAATCTCAAAAAATTCAGCCTGTCCAGTTGCCAAATTATTGCGAGTGCCGGAAAGACATTCGCACTCAAGAGGGCGGCAATTACGCGAACTTTTCCGCCGGCTCCCATTAAAATCGGAATTGCAAGGATTATCGAGAGGACGACAAGCAAAGTCATTTGAAATCGCGGATTTGCATTTACTCTGCGGGAAATCAAAGACAGGTAAAGGACGCAAGCCGCAACAACTCCGATTATTACGAGAACACGGAAAATTCCGGCCGGGTAATAGTCGCTGAAGGTCCCCGCCGCTCCGAGTTCGTAACCTTGAGCTTTGAGTCTGTCGGAAACCGATTGGAAATATTTCAAATTCGTTTCAAGCAAATTCATTTCCGGTGCGGGTTTTTCGTAAATTCTCAAAAGATTGACGCGAATGTTTCTTTCGTGATCCGTCGTCACCCAACGATTAACCGCATCGGCAAGCAAGAGTTTGGGCTGTTCGTCGCGGGGAACGGCATAGAGCCGGGCAACCTTGTCATAGCCCAGCTGACGGGCAAGCTGTTGCATGCCGGACTGCGGATAAAATTGGAGCTGCGTCGTGTGTTCGATAAGTCCCAAAGTCCACCCGCGATTTTTCATTTCTTCCGCCGTAACATCAACAAAATTTTCCGCTCCCAAAATTTCCTTTCCGTCAAAAACAATTTCGGAAATCGGATAGCCGTTCAAACGATCAAAAACTGCACGGACATCTTCCGGCGTACATTTTTCGTAATTTCTCGGACGAGCCAAGATTTTAAAGCCGGCATTTTTCGCCGTGTCCAATTCTTCCGTCGGAATACCGAGCGGCATTTTCAGAAATTGACTGTACCGGGCTTTTACTTCCAAAACTTCAATTTCACCGATAGCAAAGGGACGGACTCTGTCCGAACCCACGCGACGAATCAAATCGGCTTTCGTTTCTTCATAATTTTTCAAAGTGCGACCGACAATATAAACTTTCGTCGCGTCAATATTGCCGTTTTCGACAGCCTCCCGCCAAAGAGCGTTGACAAGTGAGCCGCCGTGATAATTTTTCAAAATCTCTTCGCCGGAAATTGCAAGAACTTTTCCGGAGCGATTGAGTTTTTCAAAAGTCGTGTCGTAAATTGCCAGTGAAGTGATTCCGGCATCTTTTGCGGCTTTTAAAACTTCGTCGAACGGTACGCCTTCCCCTTCGGAAAGATTCAGCAAACTTTCGTAATCGACAGCCATATCAATCCGGTTATTGTGAATTTCCACCGCGTGACGCTGACCGGCAATCGCAAGTGCGGCAATAAGCCCGACGGAGATGACGATTAAAAGTATTCTGTTGTAAACAAATTTTCTCATTTCCCTTTTTCCTTTACAGTCGTTCTTTTCGTTATCGGTTAAGTTTTACGAATCCGCGATCTCTGCCGGAAAAAATTACCGTCTGCGTGTAACCGAAACTTCTTGCATAATCCGCCGCCTCGTCATGAAATTTTCCGCAGTCCTCCGGCTTGTGAGCGTCGGAATTTATCGTAATCGGAATTTTGTGAGCCGCCGCAATTTTCATAAAGTCGGCGTAAGGTGAAATTTCTCCGACCGGGTATCTGTACATTGTTCCGGTGTTTACGTCGATAATCATATCGGATTTTTTCAAAGCGACGGCGACTCTTTCGAGATAAGGCGTAACGTCGAAGTCCGGGAAATTTTTGAAGAGCCGGAGATTGAAGGGATGACCCAAAATGTCATAAATCCCCGCCGCCGCCAATTTTTCAACTTCGCCGGCGTATGAATCGTAAATTTCGCGAAGGTCTCTGCGAAGAAATTCGTCTTTGATTTTTTCGGCATCAAATCCCCAGCCCGAAATAAAATGCACAGAGCCGATTATATAATCGAAATCATAGGGAAGTAAAATTTTTTTTACCGCGTCTTGATCTTGAAAGTTGCAAACTTCAATGCCGATTTTAACTTTGAAAATTTTCTTCAATTCGCCCATAAAATTGAAATAGTCCTTGAGCGTGTGTTTAAATTTATTCGTCTTAAGCCAAACTTTTTGAAATTGACCGACCGGCGAATCGTCAAGAATCAAATCGTCGTAATAAAGTTTTTCAAATTCCGGAAAAGTGTGCGTGTGTTCGCTTATTCCGATTTCGTCAAGACCGCGTTTTCCCGCCGCCTCAAAAAATCCTTTGACCCAATCAATTTTATAATCCCCGTATTCAAAGTGCATGTGATAATCCGTTTTCATATTTTTTTTATCCCTTCTTTAAACAAAAAAAACGGTCAAGCCGCCGAATAAATTTTATCTGCCGCGTGAATCTACTATATCCTTATACATACCGCCGGAGAAATGCCGCTTCACGACTTTGTTTTCCTTTTCAAATTCGCGTTCGGCAAGGGCGTTGAGTCTGTCGATTGTTGACATTTTCGCGTCCTCTTTTATTCTTATGTGCATGGCCTCCGCTACTTTTTTTGTTTCCCGCCGCAAATTTGAAAGGCAGTCCGCACAATAAGTTCCCTTGTTTATCGGTCGTCCGCAATTTACGCACGGATAAAAAAAATCTGCCGCTTGATTGAGATTTTGAAACAAACCTTCCTGCACCATGCGTTTCATCATTTTATCTGTGGCACCGGTTGCCTCCATGACTTCTTTCATGGAAGTGCCGGGATTGTCGCGAACGTATTGAATTATTTCGGTTTCCTTTTCTTTCTCTTTTATCGTGCAATCTCTGCAAATTTTTTCGTTGCGAACCGGAACAAAAATCTTTCCGCATTGACTGCAGTTTCGCATCTTTCCCTGAAATTTCAAAGCCATAACCTTCACTCCAAACCTTAAAGACTCTCAAATTTCTTTGAAAATGGAAAATTCGTCAACCGGGTTTATTTCCCTGCAAAAGCTGTAACAATTTTTCATTCGGCGGCAAAGTTCCGGAGCGTCGGAAAATTTGACGTGCAAAATTAAGTTTGTTAAAATAGCGGCGGTTTGTTTAAAAGGGACAGAAAAAAGTTTTTTGCCGTCCTCGTTCGCGGCGTAAAAAGGAGATGTTTGCAAGTGAGAAATTTTATAAATCAACTTTTCGGTCAATCCGCGGAGGAAGAAATTCCCGCGACCGATTTTGAAAATGCCGTCAGAAAATCCGTAACCGTCAACGGGCGTGTTCAGGGTGTGGGTTTCAGATTTTTTGTTCAACAGGAGGCAAAAAATTTGCGGCTTGCCGGTTGGGTCAAAAATCTTTCCGACGGCTCGGTGACAATGGAAATTCAGGGTACGCCGGAGAGCGTCGAAGAGATGATGCGTCGCGTGAAAAAAGGCAACGGCGTGGGGCGGGTCGATACCTTTGAAAGTGAGGATTTGGAGCCGGTGAAAGGAGAGAATAAATTTGCAATCGTATACTGAAAAAAGTGCGGGATTGAAAAGAATTTTGGTTTTGAACGGCCCGAATTTAAATTTACTCGGAACGCGGGAGCCGGAAATTTACGGCAAGACGACTTTAAACGATATAAATGAAATGTTGAAAACGCGAGCAAAAAATATCGGCGTTGACGAAATAAATTTTTTGCAGTCGAATTTTGAGGGTGAATTGGTAGAGGCGATCCAAAAAGCTCGCGGGCGTTACGATTTCATTTTGCTGAACGCCGCCGCACTCACTCACTACAGCATAGCACTCCGCGACGCAATAGCCGCAATTCCGGTGCCGGTGATTGAAATTCATTTGTCGAACATTCACAAGAGGGAAGAGTTCCGGCATAATTCGGTCATCGCTCCGGTCGTCATCGGACAAATTTGCGGATTCGGTGCGGACGGATATATCGCCGCTCTTGAAATTGCGGTGCGAAAATTGGAGAGGGACGCGAAATGACGGAAAAATTTAACTTTGCCGACAGAATAAAACGTCTGCGGGAAAAAATTTATTCGGAAAAAATTGACGGCGTTTTAATCGGCAAGCCGGCAAATTTGATGTACTTCAGCGGATTTCGCGGTGATTCAACTTTCCTGCTCATCAGTGCAAATTCAAAAATTTTGATAACCGACGGCAGATATACCGAACAGGCGAAAATTCAAACCTCCGGCTTTGAAATCGTCCGGCAGACGGAGGGACTTTTCAAGCAGACGGAAGAAACGATAAAAAATTCCGGGTTGAAGAAGATCGGCATTGAAGGAAAATTTCTCACCGTCAACGAGTACGCTCACCTGCAGGAAAATTTGCCGGCGGTAAAATTGAAATCCGTCGAAGTCGATTCTCTGCGACAGGCGAAAGATTCCGGAGAAATTGAATTGATTCGCCGGGCTTGCGAAATTGCGGACAAGGCTTTTGCGGAAATTTTGAAGTTCATTCGTCCGGGCGTTCGGGAAAATGAAGTTGCCGCCCGGCTGGAATATTTTATGCGACTTTTCGGAGCGGAAAAAATTGCTTTCGATACGATTGTCGCGTCCGGAGTTCGCGGAAGTATGCCGCACGGCACCGCGACGGACAAAATTATAAATGCCGGCGAACTTGTAACAATGGATTTCGGAGCGATTTACAAAGGATACTGCTCCGACATTACCCGGACGATTGCCGTCGGAAAAATTTCGCCGGATTTGAGAAAAATTTATGATGCGGTTTTCGACGCTCAAAATTTCGGCTTGAAAGTCATAAAGCCGAAAAAATCCGGCAAGGATTGCGATGCGGCTGTCCGGGAAAGATTTAAAGCCGCAGATTTGGACAAATATTTTGTACATTCTCTGGGACACGGGGTCGGTATTGAAATTCACGAGGAGCCGCGTTTGAGTAAGCTGAGTACCTGCGAAAGTCTTGAACCGGGAATGATTGTAACCGACGAGCCGGGACTTTACATTCCGGATTCGGGCGGCGTAAGGATTGAAGATACTTGCCTTGTGACGAATACCGGCGTTGAGGCTTTGACGAAAAGTCCGAAAGATTTGATTGAAATTTAAGGTGTTGTAATGAAAAAAGTTGCGGTTGCCATGAGCGGCGGCGTTGACAGTTCACTTTCCGCCGCGATTTTAAAAAATTCGGGTTATGAAGTTTTCGGAATTACGATGAAGTTGAAAGACGCGGAAAATTTTCCGGAAATTGAAGATTCGCGGCGAGTCGCGGAGCATTTGAAAATAAAACATTACATTGCCGATTTTCGCGAAGATTTTTTTACGGAAGTAGAAAAATATTTTGTCAACGAATATTTGAGCGGCAGAACTCCCAATCCCTGCGTTATGTGCAACAAGAAAATAAAATTCGGCAAGCTGTTTGATTTTGCGAAAAGTTTGGGAGCGGATTTCCTTGCAACCGGTCATTATGCCAAAATTGTTTTCGAGGACAACCGGTACAAATTGAAGAAAGCTCCGGACACGAAGAAAGATCAATCTTACGTTCTGTACAATCTCACGCCGGAACTTTTGAGCCGGATAATTTTCCCTCTTGCCGAAATGTCAAAGACCGAAACGCGAAAGATTGCGGAAGAAATGAATTTGCCGGTCGCTCACAAAAAAGACAGTCAGGAAATTTGTTTTGTCCCGGACGACGATTACAAAAATTTTATCTTGAAATTCGCGGGAAATTCGGACGCTTTGAAACCGGGCGAAATTGTCGATACTTCCGGGAAGGTTTTGGGTCGTCACTCCGGCGTTGCAAATTTTACGATCGGTCAACGCAGGGGAATGGGAATTGCCGCCGAAAATCCGCTTTATGTCACGGAACTTGATTTAAAAAATCGGCGGGTTATTGTCGGAAAGTCGGACGAAGTTTTTTCAAAAAATTTGACGGCGGAAAATGTTCATTGGATTTACAAGCCGGAACTTCCGAAAAAATTTTCCGCAAAAATTCGTTACGGTTCCCGGACTGCGGAATGTACGGTAAATCCGGCGGGCGAAAAAATTTTTGTGGAATTTGACGAAAAACAGAGAGCCGTCACTCCCGGTCAGTCGATTGTATTTTATGAAGCTGATGAGGTTATCGGCGGCGGGATTATTGCAGAAGTCCGGAGGTGAAAGATTTTGAGGTTGTATATTGCCGAAAAACCGAGTATGGCGAGAGAAATTGCCGACTGTCTGAAAAATCCGCAAAAACACAACGGATTTATAAAGACTTCCGGCGGGATTGTGACTTGGCTTTTCGGTCACGTTTTGAAAAATGCCGAGCCGCAAGATTACGACGAAAGATACGCAAAATGGTCTGCGGAGGATTTGCCGATCGTGCCGAAAGAGTGGAAACTCTTTGTCGATGAAAAAGCCGCCGTTCAATTTAACATTGTAAAAAGTCTTATTTCCGGTGCGGACGAAATTGTCCACGCCGGCGACCCCGATCGCGAAGGTCAACTGCTGGTTGATGAAGTTTTGGATTTTGTCGGCAACAAAAAGCCGGTCAAAAGAATTTTGCTGAACGCTTTGGACGAAAAGAGTATCAGCCGGGCAAATTCCGAACTTCGCGACAACAAAGATTTTTTCAACCTGAAACAGTCCGCACTTGCCAGAAGTCGGGCGGATTGGCTTATCGGTATGAATCTTTCCAGAGCATACACTTTGGCGGCTCAAAGAGCCGGTCACCAAAAAATGGTTCTTCCGATAGGCAGAGTGAAAACTCCGACTTTGGCTTTGGTCGTTCGCAGAGAGCGGGAAATTAAAAATTTCAAGCCGGTCGATTATTTTAACATTCAGGCGACTTTCAAACACGAAAACGGAACTTTTGCCGCCCGTTGGAAACCGGACGAAAAATTGATGAGTTTGCCGAACGAAACGAAGGATAAAGACGGAAAAATTTTGAGTGCGACGGCGTTCGACAGCGAAGGCAAATTGATTAACAAAAAAGTTGCGGAGGACTTCATAAAAAAATTTTCAGAGCAACCTCTTGAAGGAAAAATTTCTTCATACAAGAC
>CAJOOE010000010.1 GCA_905236145.1 uncultured Selenomonadaceae bacterium | reverse complement strand
CACCCGGAGCCGTCATTGCCATAACCGCTATGAAAGATCCCGGAGCCGCCGGAGCTACCAAGCCGCCGCCGAGCATTGTCAAGGTGAAAACGCCGCCGATACCGCCCGCCATTACCGCCAAAATCAAGGTAGGTTTCATAAGGACATACGGGAAATAAATTTCATGAATACCGCCGAAGAAGTGAATGATTACGGCACCCGGAGCGGAGGCTTTCGCATTTCCCACGCCGAAAAGGCTGTAAGCAAGGAGAACGCCCAAGCCCGGTCCCGGATTCGCCTCGATAAGGAAGAATACCGATTTTCCGACTTCCTGAACTTGTTGCATACCCAGCGGAGTAAATACGCCGTGATTGATCGCGTTGTTGAGGAAAAGGATTTTTGCCGGTTCGACAAGGATTGATACCAAAGGCAGAAGTCCCGCCGCAACGATACCGCCGACCGCACTTCCCAACGCACCGGTCAAACTTGCGACCATCGGGCCTACCGCCAAAATTGCGACTACCGCCAAAACGCCGCCGAGAATACCTGCGGAAAAGTTGTTGACCAACATTTCAAATCCGCCCGGTATGGAATCCTGCACGGCCTCGTCAAATTTTTTTATGACAACGCCGCCGCGATGCCCGTAAACAACTTCGCCGCCGGTAAATCCGATGAGGAGCGGCAACAACCATTTTGCCATAGGCCCCACGAGTTCCGCCAAAGTTTCATTCGGCAACCAGCCCGCCGGAATAAACAAGGCTGTAATGAATCCCCATGCAATGAACGCACCGATATTCGGCATAACCATTGCACTCAAGAACCTTCCGAGTTTTTGCATGGCCTCTTGCATTTTGAAAACCTCCTTAAATCCTTTAAAAAAATTTTTGTTTACAAGTCCTTCAAGGCGTTCGCCTTATCTTTGTCCGGAAGTTTAATTCAAACTTTATCCGGTTGCAAGCCAAAGACATTTTTACCTGTCCGGAGTGACGGCGGACAAAATTCCGGAGTCGCAAAGGCTTGCGGAAAATTCGACTTTGACCGGGAAAAATTTTTTTGCCGGAAATTTATATTTTCACTTGACACCCCGACACACTCAAAAAGATTGACCGCCCGGCAAGGGCGTGTTAAAATGCGGCGGTGAAAAAAGTTTTTTCAATGTTTGCGGGAAGTGAAATTTTTTTGGATATACATTATTTGCCGCCTTTGGTCATAATATTTTTGGCATTGACGGGCGGTTACTTCTCCTTAATGGAGACGGCAATAAAAGAATGTCGGCGGGGAAGAATCGAAAAACTTGCCGACGACGGAAACGAAGATGCAAAAGCCGTAAAGGAAATTTTGGAAACGCCGCGACCGTCTTTGTCCGTCGCTCAAATAGGAATAACTTTGACCGGAATTTTGTCCGGAATTTGTGCGGTGCTTTGCGTTCCTTTGATTTCCGGGAAAATTAACTTTATAGAAAATGCGGAAATAATCGCCATTGCCCTGTCTACAGTCGTTGTAACCTTCATAATGCTTTTAATCGGCGAATTTTTGCCCAAGCGGGTCGCTCAACAAATGCCGGAAAATATTTTGCTCAATCATCACAAAAGTTTTTCCCGGATTGTAAAAATCTTTACGCCGGTTGTTTCGATTTTTAAAAAATTTGCCGGCGGGACAATGGTTTTAATCGGAATGAATGAAGAGCCTGCCGACTCGGTGACGGAGGACGAAATAAAGGATTTGATAGACCGGGGGACGGAGGACGGCACTTTTGAAAAATCGGAGCGGGAAATGGTGGATCGAATTTTTCAAATGAGTGACAGGACGGCTTACGACCTCATGACCCCGCGTACCGGAATTGTTTGGATTGACTTGACGGACGATATAAAACATAATTTGAAAGTCGTTAAGGAAAGTCCTTACACCATTTTCCCGGTCGGCAACGGAAGTCTTGACGATTGCAGAGGAATAATTTACGCAAAAGATATTTTGAGCGAACTTTTGGACACCGGAAAACCGGAAGAAATGGATTTGACGAAACTCATAAAAAAACCGGTTTACGTCCCCAAGACAATGGAAACTTTCCGGCTTGTCGAAAAATTCCGGGCGGTCGGAGCCGGTGAGGCTATGGTTTTGGACGAATACGGCGGAGTTACCGGCTTTATAACTTTGGACGACATAATCAATGAAATTGCCGGAACGGCTCCGGAAAATGCCGGCAATACCGGCATTTCGCAGACGGACAAAAATTCTTGGATTGTCAACGGGCTTTTTGCAATCGACGATTTCAAGGAAGAATTTGACATTGACACTCTGCCCTACGAAGAAGAGGATCATTACAGGACGATGGGCGGATTTGTGACTTCATACTTCGGATATATTCCGAAAGTCGGAGAAAATTTTGAGTGGAACGGAATGAATTTTGAAATTTTAAAAATGGATCGTGCCCGTGTGGACAAAATTTTTCTGCGGCAAGTCGGTGAAATAAAATCGAACGCTCCGGAAAAAACGGATTAAAATTTTTTGGAGGGATCCGGAATTGGCATTGTTTTCGGCAGACACAAAAAGATTTTTGCGGCGAATAGACTTTGAACTCCTGCTCGCGTCATTCGGAATAGTGATGTACAGCCTGGTAATAATCAGCAGTGCAACTCATGTAAACACGCCCGGCGAAGAGAGATTTTGGTTTGTTCAGCGTCAGGGAATTTTCGCGGCAATAGATATTTTAATTGCCGTGCTTTTCGTAAATTTCGATTATCGCGGACTTCAGCAGTACGGACAGAAGTTATACATTTTAAATTTGATAATGCTTGTCGCCGTCATGCTTTTCGGGCATGCGGCACTCGGCGCTCAAAGGTGGATACAGTTG
>CAJOOE010000009.1 GCA_905236145.1 uncultured Selenomonadaceae bacterium | reverse complement strand
CAAGCGGTCAATGCTTGCGTCTTTCGTCAAAAGTCCGTTGAAATATTCTTCAAATTCCGCAAGGTCTTTTTGGCGGTTTTCAATGCCGGTTTCTTCGACCGAAATATCGTTTTCGGTGCTGGCAATCGCGTTTTTCAGGTTTTCGACTTTTTCTTTTGTCATTTTGAAAATCCCCTTTCAACGTGTGTGGTGTGTTTGCCTTTCGGCGTGTGTATTAATCACTCCGGAAGGGGATAAAGTCAACTTATTTTTTTACAATTTTTGCTTTATATACCGCGCCGTTACGCCGTTTATAAAAATTTTTTAAATAATTTTTCTTTACAATTTCCAAAATTCCAAATTTATCTGAAGATACTTCGCGAATCCCTGAAGAAAGCCGTAACTTTTTACTTTTACGCGCATATTTTGATAAATTGCGCCGCCTTCGTCCACAACATTTACAAGCGTCCGATTGTGCCAATAACCAAAAATAATTTCCGAATCTTCCCTTGTAACGGTCACCGTGCAGGAAAATTTATCGCCGTCCGAAATGTGACCGAAGTCCTGAACGACAACGCCGCCGATGGTTTCAATCATTGTTTGTCTGTCGTCCGGAACTGTCTGCCAATTTGTAACGCTCATTGTTTGAATTTCACCGATTTTAATATGAATTTGAATCGCCCCCAATCGCCCCTACAACCGCAGGAGTTATTTCGTCGGCAACTTTTTCGGCAAGTTCTTGAATATGTTGTGTGTCCCAAGCGTGTGCCTCGTCAATCTGTACATTTACGTTGACTTCCGGAGGCATTTGCCGATTTAAATTTTCGGTCGTCTGAATCACCGGTTGCGGCAGATTTATTTTTGTGATAACGGAACTCAAATCTGCCAACTTTCCGCTCATCTCTACCAATTTTGACATTTCAGCCGAATCATTCGGATTTAATTTTTCAAAATAATTTTGTCTGTAGTTTTCAAAATTTTTCTGTGCTTCCGCATCGGCAAAACTTATTCCCCGCAAAATTTTTAATTTTTCTTCCTCCGCATCTTTGCGCATTGAATCAATTTGAACGGAACGAAGTTTATTAAGCGCGTCAATATCCTCTTGCGACATAAAATTCGGAAGTAAAGATTTTTGAGAAATTTCCCGATTAAATTGAAACTGTGCGAGTTCCTCCGGAGTTATTCTCAAATCTTCCGGACGAATACCGGATTTAAAAAGCTGTTGCATTTGATAATCTTGCAAGCCTTCAAAACCGCCGCGCTGAAATGCCCGATATTCATCAAGTTGACTTTTCAAAACGGACATGGCGGCATTTCTTTGAGCGTCAACCTTTGCCTGTTCAGCCCATTGAGTAGCTTTTACTTCTTCAACGCCCTTGTCAATCCAAGCCTGTTTTTCGCGTTCGATATTTGTGAGCCGTTTTTCAAGTTCCGTTTGCCAAATCGAATCAAGATTGGCGGCGACATTGTTGTTAAATTCGCGAATAACCTTTGATTTTTCATTTTCAGCCCATTCAACCGCCGAAACTTCATCAAGTCCCTTTCTGATCCAAGCAAGTTTTTCGTTGTCAATGGCATTGAGCCGTTTTTCGTGTTCGGTCATGTAAGTTTCGTAAGATTTATCGAGAACGTCGCGATTAAATTCGTCACGCGCCTTTTTGAGTTGAAGTTCCTTTTCTTGCAAAACCAAATCGGCATCGGCACCGCGATTAAGCATATTTTCTGCGTTTGTGTTTATTGAATCGAGCCGATTTTCAAAATCAGTGTGAGTGAGTTTGAAAATACTCTCTTTAAGTTCCTCATTAGCTTTTTCGGCTTCGGCGCGAGCGTCTTTGATTGCCTTTGTAATTTCACGTTCCGCCGCCTTCCAAGCTGAAGATTCGGCTTTTCCCGCCGCGATTGAAACTTCCGTACTTTCTCTGATTCCTTCAAGTTTTTCTTGCAGTCTTTCGCTTGTCGCTTTTGCAAGTTCGCTTTCAAGGCGTTTTTGAACTTCCGCAACCCGCTTTTGACGTTCCGAAAAATTTCCTTCGTCCCAATCGCCGCCGAGTTCTTTCCGGATTTTCAGCAAATCCTCTTGAGTTTTTTTTTCCTGTTCGATTAAAGCGGCTTTTTCTTTGTAGTAATCCCATTCGCCCGTTGCTTTTAATCCCAATTTTCCGACCAAAGAATAAATCCCGCCGCCGACTTCCGAGCCGACTGCACCGCCGCCGATAATTCCGGCAGCTCCTCCTCGACTGCCGATCATGCCGCCGAGAATTGTCCCGACTGTGTTGCCTTTGTTTACATATTCTTCAAGTCCCGCCGTTTTCAAGATTTTTTCGGATTCGGAACTTCCCAAAGTTTCACCCAAACTTTTTTTCAAATTTCCGAGTGCGGTAACGACCGTCATTATGCCCCGTGCAGTTCCCCCGAATACATCTCCGGCAAGTTCGCCGAATGATTTTATACCTTCTTTGTTTTGATTTATCATGCCGACGATCGAGCGAAAACCGCCGACAAATTCCGGCATCAATTCCCGTGTTATCGGAAGTAAAGTTGCACCGGTTACGCTTTTGAGTTGATTTATTTCAAATTCAAATTTTTTCAGTTCTCTGTAAGATTCTTCAGCTTTTTGCGGGTCAAGTAAGCCGGTAGTTTTTACATCTTTCGATGCCGCCGAAAGTGCTTCATAATCCGCAAGCAAAGGTTCAAGTGCCGTCCCTCTTGCACCGAGAACATCTGCGACAAAGGCGGCGGTTTCTCCTGATTCCTGTGCATTTCTGTAGCCTTTTGCGAGTTCGTCAAGCATTTTTGTATAAGGCAACATTTTTCCGGCACCGTCGGTCAAAGTAAATCCGTAATCCGACATTGCATTTGTCAAAGCGTTTCCGTCTTTTCCCGCCGTCGCAAGTTGTTTTCCGAGCCTTGCAAAAATCGAAATTGCCGCAGAAACGTCCATATTGACCATGCCGAATGCCCGTTTCAATGCTCCCGCTTCAGCCGTCGAAGTGTGCAACCTTTCGGCAAGTTTGTAAGTGTCATGACCCGCTTTAACGGCATTTTCCGATAATTTGAAAAATCCCGCCGCAGCAGCAGCAGTTGTCGCTCCCGTCGCTATTGCCGCATTGAAAGTGTTTATTTTGTTTACCAATTCACCGATTTTTGCGTGTGTACCGGACACGGCACTTGATATTTTTGAAAATCCGGAAGTATTCGCACCGACTTTTGCCGTTGTCGAATTTAAATTTCTTATATCGCCTTCAAGCCGTCTTATAAGTTGTTGTTGTCTTAAAACGTCTGTATTTGCGTTAATTGCACCGATTGAACCTTTTCCGCCGGAATTTTGCGCAAGTCTGTAAGCGTTTTGCAGTTGATTTAATTTTTGTCTTTGCAGGTCAAGTTCTTTATTAAGTGCGGCAACGGCAATTTTATTTTTTTCGGCATCACTTGCACCGGATTTCAAAGCGGACAAATCAAGTTCGGCTTTTACGCGGATATTTTGAATTTTGGCATTCATTCGCGAAATGCTGTCATTTATTGCATTTTCGGCGCGTCTTACTTCTTCGATATTCAAGCCGGCTTTTATTTCGATTTTTGCGTTGCTTAGTTCACGAATTTTTGCCTGCAGTTGATTTATTTCCTGCATTTGTCGCAAAACATTACCTTGAGCGTTCAAAGTAACGACATTATTTGAGCCGTAATTTTTATTTACGAGATTGTAAGCATTTTGCAGTTGATTTAATTTTTGTTTTTGAAGTTCGAGTTCTTTATTGAGAGCCTGAACGGTTATTTTTTCTTTTTCAAATTCGGCATTAACTCCGCGAAGTGAAGAAATATCAAATTCGGCTTTCAACCTGATATTTTGAATTTTGGCGGTCATTCTTGCCAAACTGTCACGGATATTTTGTTCTGCGATTTTTACTTTTTGAGTGTCAACGTCAATTTGAATTTTGCCTTGAGCGGAGATTCTTGCCGCCGCGAGTTTCCGAAGTTCAGCCTCTGTTTGAGCGACGAGTTTTTGTTGACGGAGCAAATCCGTTTCCGCTTTACGGGTTGCGCCGCTGTCGAGTCCGGTATTTTTTTGAGCGTCTTTCAAAACTGCGGCGAGGATTGATTCTTTCTGCCGCATAATATCGAGTTGACGATTTACCGCCTCTTGTTTTACCTTTATTTTGTCGAGTTCCGAGCCTACACCTTCGAGATTCGACAAATCGGTTTCCATTTTCAGTTTTATTTTGTTTGAAGAACTGTTTAATTGAGCGATTGCATTTGAAACCGTTCTGCCGGCTGTATCAAAATCGAGTTGCAATTTTGCAATATCAAGTCCGAGCGAAATATACAATTCGTCAATTTTCTGTCCGTTTTTAGCCAACTTTCTCACCTGCCCTTATTTTTAATTTTCCTGTTACCCTCTTTCCCTCTTAACCTCTTAACCTAAAAAGACCGCCGGAGCGGTCAAGTTTTCAGTTTTGGTTAATCGTTCAAAATGTTGTCAATCATTTCTGCAATTTCCGAATCGGTGACAATCCGTTCATCATCTTTTTTTGAGTAGATTGTCAACAAGTAAATTCGTTCATCGACAACAAGATAATAGATTATTCTGAAGCCGTTAGACTTGCCGACATTGGCGGATTTGTTTTCAAGCCGGACTTTGTAAGCAGCCGAATTTTCCGGAAGTTTCAAGCCGGGTATTTTGTCACCGGGCAAATTACCGTTTTCAAGGTCATCGACAAGTTTTTCGATTGTTTCCGGTAATTTAAAATACTTTTTCTTCTTGACATAATATTTTAAATCTTTTTCAAAATCGGCAGTTTGTTCGACAATCATATTGCAACCGCCTTTTCCGCCGTTTCTGATTCTGCCGCCTCTTGTTTGAGTTCTTCAATCATTTTGCGGACGGAAGTTGTTGCCGGCAGAAGCCCTTTTTCGCGTAACCTGACTTCACATAATGCGTTCTTCAATCTTGAAAGCACATTTTTCTTTGAATCATAATCTTCATTCATTTTAAATCCCTCCCGGAGCCGATTTTACCGGTTTGGCGGCAAGTCGTCAAACTTTACAAAGTATAAGCCGCCGTCGGAGGTGTGAAGTTTTCAGTCCAAACTGCTTGCCCGTCAATAAGCCGGAATTCATCAATATAACCTTTGTTTTGATAGTCGGTAGAACCACTGGTTCTAAAATAAGCATTACCGATTGACATTTGTCTTTTACAACGTTCTATTTGGCAATCGGTAATCGGGCTTCCATTAACTAAACTGCCGTCAATAAAAAAATAAGCTTCTGCCTTTTCATGGCTGTAAGTAAATGCAATGTGATGCCAAGAATTTAATGAAAGCTCGGAATTTCGACTAAACCGTGTGTCAGATGCTTCGTCACGATATGACCAAGTCAAAGACGCGCCCATTAAATAGGAACATGTTACAAAGTTTGTACCATCGGACGTTACCGCATCGAAAAAAAAGTTATTTGGCGTAGAATAGCCGGTTCTACTTGTTAAACAAATCCAAAAATCAATGGTAAAATCTGCACCGCCGAAAGTTACCAAATCATCGGTGTAAATGCATCTTAAAAGTGAATTTGTTCCGAACTTTTTGACACTACTTAATTCGCTTGTGTTGGCTTGCCAGGTAATAATTCCGGCTTCGTCTTTTGTCGCAGATTCGTCAAAGTGCAAAAGTGAAAGAGTGCGGGGACCCGCCGGAGCGCTTTCTTTTGCGACGGCATAAGTAACGCCGCCTTTGCGGACCCTCAAATCGCTTGCGTTGGCATCGGAAACATCGACAAGCCCGGCATAATAATTTTTCCCGCCGTATCGAACGCACAAATCCCCGTTATCGCTTTGTGATTCTTCAT
>CAJOOE010000008.1 GCA_905236145.1 uncultured Selenomonadaceae bacterium | reverse complement strand
TGTCGAGTTCTTCGTGTACGCGAGCCGGATTTATTCCGACGATTCTGCCTTTTGTATGGACGGAATTTGTCCTCATGCCTGCCATGCCGCCGGTCAGGGAAATTGCCGGTTGACCGAGTTTTTGAAAAGCCATTGCCAAAAGGGCTATGGAAACCTGTTCGCCGGTCGTCAAAAGCATATCCAATTCCCGTGCATATCCGGCTTTATAAGGTTCTTCGTCTATGCCTTCCGCCAACTTTATCAGATTGTCCGTAGAATCTCCCATAGCAGAAACCACGACGACGATTTTATCTTCCGGTTTCTTTTCGCCGAGAATCCTCTTTGCAACCGACAAAATTTTTTCGGTCGTGGCAACCGAACTGCCGCCAAATTTTTTTACAACGAGAGCCAATTTTTTTGCTGCCTCCTTGTCACAATTCTATTTACGCATTTTTGGAAGTTTACCGGATTTTTTTCATATAGTCAATTAAACTCGGAATGTATTCAAGATTTCCGAAGAAAATTTTTTTGCAGGAAAATTGCGAAATTGCCGGAATAGCAGGTAAGGTAAAATTTAAAGGAGGAATATTTATGTTTGGAATAGGCGTACCCGAATTGATTTTAATTTTGATTATAGGGCTTGTCGTTTTCGGACCGGGAAAACTTCCGGGAGTCGGCAAGGCTTTGGGGCAGAGCATTAAAGAGTTTAAGGAGGCCAATTCTTCCGACGAAAAGACTGTGGACGTGACGGACAAAAGCAAGATTGAGATTGAGAAGAAATGACCGTGCCCGAAAAGAAATTAAATTCCGAATCACCGGAAAATCCGGAAAAAGTTGAAACGGTTGAAAATCCGGACGAAGTTCCTCCGGACGATGACGGAACAATGTCGCTCACCGCTCACTTGGCTGAATTGCGTTCAAGATTGATAAAAAGTTTGATCGCGGTCGTTATCGGAAGTTTGGCGGCGTGGATTTTTTTGGACAACATCACAAAATTTTTGACCGGGCCGGTGGGAAAGCTCTATTATATGCAGCCGGGCGAGGCGTTCTTCACTTATTTGAAAATTGATATTACCGCCGGATTTTTGATTGCCTTGCCGGTAATATTTTTTCACGTCTGGCAATTTTTTCTGCCCGCACTCACAAGGGCCGAACGGGCAATTTTGGGAGTGCTTGTCCCGCTGTCGGTGCTTTTGTTTTTTACCGGATTGGCGTTTTCGTTTTTCCTGATTCTCCCGACGGCGTTGAAATTTTTCATGGGATTCAGCACGGAAGATTTGCAGACAATGTTTTCCTTCAAAAATTATTTCGACTTCGTGATAATGTTCGTCCTGCCGTTCGGCTTTGTCTTTGAGTTGCCGCTCGTCATAATCGTCTTGGGAAAAATCGGAATTTTGACAAGTGAATTTTTGGGAAAATACCGGCGAATAGTTTTTTTCCTGTCGTTTGTCTTGGGAGCATTGGTCACCACGCCGGACGTTATAACTCAAGTTGCCGTCGCAATACCGATTATGTTTCTGTATGAATTCGGTTATATCGTCGTCAAATACGTTTTGAGAAAATAAATTTGATAATTCTTCGGCAAAAGTGTAAAATGAATAAAAGTTTGTTCGTAAGTTTTTTTTTCGGGGAGGCTTGGGAAATTGAAAAGGATTTTTTTGGAAAGTTTAAAAGCCGGTGAAATTAAAATCAGCGGCAAGGACGCTCATCATTTGGCGTACTCTCTCCGTGCGAAGAAAGGCGACAGAATTGCGGCGGTGGACAAATCCGGATACAGTGCGATAATAGAGTTGACGGATTTCGACAAAGAAACCATTACCGCAAAATGTGTCGGAGAAATCACGCACGTTTCTTCGGGCGAAACGATACGAATTATAAAGACTGTCGGGAACACGGAAGAATTTGAAACGCATCAAAAATCCGAAGAGAAAATTTTTAAACGTCACATAACTTTGGCGGATTGTCTGCCGAAACAAAACAAATTTGACGACATTGTGGAGAAAGCGACGGAACTCGGCGTGGATAAAATCGTCCCGCTCATTTCCGACAGAACGATTGCCAGACCGGGAGTAAAACGCGAAGCATCGAAATTGGATCGTTGGGCAAGGGTAGCAAAGAGTGCGGCGGAACAGTGTGCCCGCGACACTTTGCCGGAAATCGAAGAGATTACGGATTTGAAAGATTGGCTGAAAAATATCGCCCCGAACATTATCAGATTTACCGGCAGGTTGAGAAACAGAAAATTTGACGGTGCGGACACCCTCCTTCTTTTCTGCAACGAACACGAAAACAACAAAACTTCAATGCACGAAATTTTAAAAGAGTTCAAAAAACACGATTGCGACAAAAACATTATAATTTTAATCGGGCCGGAGGGAAGTTTTTCCGATAAGGAAGTCCAAAATATTTTGGACTGCGGCGGGATAAGCGTGAGTTTGGGCGAAAGAATTTTAAAGACGGACACGGCGGCAATTTCCGCATTGTCAACGGTTCAATACGAATTAAGCAGGTGATTTTTTGAAAGTTGCCTTCCATACACTGGGTTGCAAAGTAAATCAATATGAAACCGAGGCGATGGGCAAACTTTTCGAGTCGGCGGGTTGGGAAATTTCTTCGGAAATCGAATCCGCCGATGTTGTCGTCGTCAACACTTGCACGGTGACTTCTTTAAGCTCTCAAAAATCCCGGCAAATTATCCGGCGTTCCGGACGATTGAATGAAAATGCAATTTTAATCGTCGTCGGCTGTTACGCTCAAAACGAGCCGGAGGAAGTCGCAAAAATTGAAGGCGTTGACATTGTAATCGGCACGAAGGACAGAGTTAAAATTGTCGAATTTGCACAAAACGCTTTAAAAAATCGCGGCGAAAAAATTTTGAAAGTCGGAGCAACGGACGATATTTCAGATTTTGAAGAATTGCCGCACAGCCCGCACAGAACACGGGCATTTTTGAAAATCGAGGACGGTTGCAACAATTTCTGTTCTTATTGCATAATTCCATACGTTCGCGGCAGAGTCCGGTCGAGAAGTCCGGAAAGTATTCGCCGGGAGTGTGAGGAATTGAAAAACGCCGGTTACAAAGAAATTGTTTTGACCGGAATACATATCGGAGCATACGGACGGGATTTTAAAGACGGGACGACTTTGGCGGACGCAGTGAAAATCGTTTTGGACACGGCAAACCCGGCAAGGCTCCGGCTCGGCTCCGTCGAATCTGCGGAAATGACGGAGGAACTCATAAATTTAATTAAAACGGATCCGCGAATTTGCAATCACGTCCATTTGCCTTTGCAGTCCGGCAGCGACGAAATTTTAAAGGCAATGCGTCGCCCTTACACGACAAAAATTTTTGCGGAACTTGTAAACCGGCTTGCCGAAGAAATTCCGGAAATTTCAATCGGTACGGATTTAATCGTCGGATTTCCCGGAGAAACCGAAGAACTTTTTGACGAAACCCGGAAATTTTTGGAAACACTGCCGCTCTCAAAAATTCACGTTTTCCCCTATTCTCTGCGGGAAGGTACTTCGGCGGCGAAAATGAAAAATCAAATTGATGCGAAAACAAAAAAACGGCGTACCGCTCAAATTTTGGAAATTGCGGAGAATAAAACGAAAAACTTTGCCGCTCAATTTGTAAATCGAACGGTCGAAATAATTCCGGAAACAAATACCGACGGAATTTTTGACGGCTTGACGAAAAATTATATTCGCGTATTTGCTCCGGTGAGCGGGGAAATTCAAGCCGGAGAGTTTGCGAAAGTAAAAATTTCCGGGCAGGTCAAAGACGGATTGACCGGAAATTTTGTCTGACTGAAAAAAATCGGCACCGGATTTTCAAATATCCGATGCCGTCTTTTTTTATTTAAACCGGGATAATCTCTTTACATTGGAGGAGGTCCCCCCGGTCCGCGACTTGTCTGTTTCGTTGAACTTTTTTTTTCCTGTGCCTCGTAAGTGATTGAAATATCGTCGTCAACCTGTAAATTTCCGTCCGTTATTTCAACAAACTCTTCGCCGTAAAGTCCGACCTTTACATAAACTTTTTCCGCCGTCTGCACGCCTTTGCCGTCCTTTGTTATTCGTTCGACATAGGAGCCTTGACCGTCGGTCTTTATTGCGGAAATGGGAACGCAGAGAGCATTTTTCACACGCCCGACAACTATATCAAGTCGGGCAGTCATTGCCGGCAAAAGTCTGTTGTCCGGGTCGGGAGCGGAGAAGGTTACATAGTAATAGATAACCGCATTGCTTGAAGAACTCGACGAACTTGAGGAAGAACTCACGTCCCAAGAATTTGCGGTATCGGTTTGAGAAATTTTTGTGACCCTCGCCCGGAATTTATCGTCGGGGAAGGCATCGACCGTAAAAGTCGCATTTTCGCCGACGGCGACGCTGCCTATATCCGTTTCGTCAACTTTCGCTTTTACAAGTTTTTCGCTCAAATCCGCAATTCTCATTATGACGGTAGGATTGTCGGAGCCTTGAGTCGCCATTGTGCCGGGAGTTTTCGGTTCGCCGACGACAATTCCGTCCATCGGCGAAGTTATAACGGTTTCGTTTACGTCCGATTCCGCCTCTTCCAACGCCGATTTCGCCGTGTCGTATTCGTATTGAGCGTCCTGCAATTCTTCCAAAGACTTCGCACCGATATTGTAAAGTCGCTCGGTTCTCGTCAATTTTTGTGAGGCGTTGGTCAGCTTAAATTTCGCCTGATCCCTCTTTGCCTCATAGTCCTGCCCGTCCAAAATTGCAATAACCTGTCCGCTTTGAACTTCGTCGTTTTCGTCAACCAAAACTTCTTTGATTCGTGCCGTAATTTTACTGCTTATCTCAACGCTTTCTTTCGGTTGAACGGTGCCGGTGGCGGAAACGGTTTTCGTCAAATCCATGCGGACGACTTTGGCGGTTTCGTAAGTTTTCGCGGTTTCCGCCTCAACCTTGTCGCCGTAAAATTTATAACCGACGAGTGCACCGATTATCAAAATCGCTGCCGCAATAATTTTAAATTTCATCTGAGAAATCTCCGAATCAAAATTTTAAACCAACGCCGTC
>CAJOOE010000007.1 GCA_905236145.1 uncultured Selenomonadaceae bacterium | reverse complement strand
TCCATATTGGCAAAATTGTCAACTAAAATGAGCGATTCATCCCACCACTTATAGAAGTGGGGGATTTCTCGCTCGATGGGGTTAAAAGTTGTTGTTTCAAATAATTTGTTTGAACGTCGGCGAGCATTTTCAAGCGGCGTTTTCTCGTAGAAGAACTTGCCCAAAAATCACCGAGAGCACTCAACTCCATGGAAAATTCTTCAACCTTTCCGTCCGAAGTGGCGACAGTATAACATTTTTCCGGCGATGACTCTATAAATCTTACTCTGCAATTTCCGCCGGGCGAAAGTATTTCCAAAGCCGAATTGTAACTTGACCGCTCCTTTGCAATATCCGACAAAATTTTCGCCTCATAATTCGGATCGTTCTTCAAAACTTCCCAAGCGTCGTCACTGATTTTTACAATTTCCGTGTCTTTGTTTCGCGATTCGTGGAAGGGAATGGAACTGATTTTTTGAGTAAGATAAATTTTGTATTCGTCCAAAGTCATATCGGCGGCAGTTTTTTGTCCCGAAGATTCCGGCTCCGAAGAAATATTCATTTCGGCTTTTACGAGTGCAAGCAATTCGTCGTAATAACTTTGAGAATTTTTTTTCGTCGGCAAGTTCAAAAAAATATTGTTTGCCGCGGTTGAATTGCCGGAATTGTAAATTGTCGTGCCGTTCATCTTTATCACCTCTCAAAATTTATCGAACGAAATTCAAAATTTCAAAAGGCATTGAAAAAATTTTTTACTCTTCCTCCGGGTCGTCGAAACCCAAAATTTTCGTCGCGACAAATCCGGTGACGTAAGCGACGACAACGCCCAAAAGATAAACCGGGATATTGTCGGTTGCGGCGGCGAGAGGGATTCCGGAAATTCCCAAAGTTGCCGCTCCGACCGGGAAGGACGCCTGCACCGCCCCGCCGAATGCTCCGCCTATGCAAGCCGCGATAAAAGGTCTGCCGAGCGGAAAAGTTACGCCGTAAATCAAAGGTTCGCCTATACCCATTATTCCGACCGGCAAAGCCGATGCAACCGTCTTTTTCAAAAAATTGTTTTTCGTCATAAAATAAACCGCGACCGACGCACCGACTTGCCCGGCACCCGCCATCGCCAAGATCGGAAGTAAGACAGTCACTCCGTAATTTGCCAAAAGGTCAACGTGAATCGGAGTAAATGCCTGATGTATTCCGAACATTACCAAAGGCAACCAACAACCGCCGAGTATAAAGCCGGTGAACGCCCCGCCGGATTCTATCGCTCCGGTTACGGCCATTCCGATCGTTGCCGAAATTATTCCGCCCGCCGGCTGCAAAATGAAAATTGCCGCCGCCCCCGCAATCAAGACGGTGAAAAGCGGAGTGAGGAAAAGTTCAAACATATCCGGAATAATTTTCCGCAAATTTTTCTCAATGAACGCCCCGAACGCCGCAACAGCCAAAACCGAAATTACACCGCCGCGACCGGGTACAAGCGGCGAATCGGTCAAAGTTATGTTCGCCAATCCCGGATGGCTGATTATCGCGGCAAGGACTCCGCCCAAAATCGGAGAGCCGCCGAAAACTTCAGCCGCATTTCTTCCGACAAACAAATTCATTCCCCAAAAAACCGCATTGCCGGCAACAGCCAAAAGTTGAACGATCGGATAAGACGCAATCTCCGGAGAAATTTTTATCGCAAGTCCCGTGCAGCCGGTGATTAAGCCGCAAGCTATAAATCCCGGAATCAGCGGCAAAAAAATTCCCGCAATTTTTTTGAAGAAAAGTTTTATCGGCGTTGCATTTTTTTCGCGAATTTCCCGATGCAAATTTTCCGCGTTGCCGATTTTCAAATTTCCTTCCGCTTTCAAAATTTCTTTGACCGCATCGGTAACTTTTGCCGCCTTGCCCGGTCCCAAGATAATTTGAATCTCGCCGGCGTTGTCGAAAATTCCGGAAACGCCTTCCGTTTTTTTTATTTCGTCAAGTTTCGCTTTTTCTTTATCCCGCAAATGAACCCGGAGCCGTGTCATGCAATTTGTGACGCTTGAAATATTTTCGGCTTTTCCCAGAAGTTCATAAATTTTTTTTGCCAAATTTTTATTTTCCATTTAACTTTCCACCTGTTGACCCGGTTAATCTTTTTCGCCGTTTTTACCTATGTTTACCAAAATTCCCATAGCCGACATTGTGACCATCAGAGAAGTCCCGCCGTAACTTATGAAAGGCAGCGGAACTCCGACGACCGGCAAAATCCCGCCGACCATAAGCAAATTTGCCGCCGCCTGTCCGACAACCAAAATCATTATTCCCGCCGCCAAAAGTTGACCGTACTCGTCCTTTGCCCGGCTTGCCACCCTTGCCGCATAAACCGCCAAAGCCGCAAACAACAAAAATACAAATATCGCTCCCAAAAATCCGTTTTCTTGGCAGAAAATCGCAAAGGCAAAATCAGTGTGAGCCTCCGGCAAATAATCGTACTTGCTTACGCCCACGCCCAAACCCATTCCGGTCAATTCTCCGGAGCCTATCGCGGAAAGAGATTGAACGGTTTGATAACCCATATTTTGAGCGTCCGACCAGGGATCATAGACGACTTTCAATCTTTCCAATCGGTAAGGCTGTCGCAAAATCATCAGAACAGCCCCGCAAAGTGCGAAAAGCAACATCATCTTTATTTTTTCCCAAGAAAGTCCGGCAAGCACCATCATTATCATGGGAATCGTCAAAATTATCGCCGCCGTTCCCATGTCAGGCTCCTGCTCCGTCAAAAAGAACATTATGAATATCAATCCGAATTGAACGGTAAGAATTTTTATCGGTCGTTGCATTTTTACTTGGACGGAAAGATAAGCCGCCGCCATCATTATCGAAACAAGTTTTGCCGCCTCTGCCGGCTGAAATTGAGTAACGCCCAAAGGCAACCAGCGTTTAGATCCGTTGACCGAAGGCCCTATAAGCAAGACCAAGACCAAAGAAATGACGGTTGCGATCAAAATAAACGGAATATATTTTCGCCAGACGTGATAATCGAAACGGAAACAAATTATAAAGCAAATAAAACCGACGATTATATTTATAATGTGGCGTTTCAGAAAAAAGTACGGCGTATCAAATTCCGCCTCCGCGATAATGAAACTTGAACTGAAAACATTTATCGTGCCGAGAATCAGGAGGACGACCATAATGCCGATTAAAGCCTCCATGTCATTATTCCAAAATCTTTTTTCCGTATTGTCAAAATTTTTTTCGGAACCGGTGTTCGGCAATCAAATCACCGCCTTTCAAAATTCGACGACACAACGATTTATCGGAACGCCTTCACCGGAAAATCTGTTTTCGTATTCCGTGCGAATGTTGTCTGCGGGTTCCGCCGCGTGAAGGTCGAAAGTCAATTCACTTATCTTCAATCCGGCAAGAGCGAATTGTTCGAGAGAAAAATCGAAAAGTCCGCGATTGTCCGTCTTGAATTGAATTTTCCCGCCGGGTTTCAAAATTTTCCGGTACATTTCCAAAAATTTTATGTAAGTCAGTCTGCGTTTCGCGTGACGTTTTTTAGGCCAGGGATCGCAGAAATTTATATAGAGTTTGTCAATCTCTCCCGGTGCAAAAATTTCCGAAATTTTGTTTATGTCGAAAACGACAAGCCGGACATTTGACAAATTTTTTTCGGCAATTTTCCTTGCCGCCGCCAAAACAACCGTCGCCTCGACTTCAAGCCCGACAAAATTTATATCCGGATTTCTTTCCGCAGACCGGACTATAAAATCACCTTTGCCGGTACCCAATTCGACTTGCAATTCTTTGCCGGAATTTTCGCCGAAAAGTTCCCGCCAATGCCCTTGCCGCTCTTCTCCGATCTCTCCGGTTATCACAAAGCCGGCAAAATTTTTAAGTTTCTCGTCCGTGTGAGGTTTTTTCCTCAATCTCAAAATTTTTCCCTCCGATTTAATTGCTCTCCTGCGTCAAGTGATAACTCAACGCGTTTAATCCGACGGTCAAATCTTCATTGACCAATTTTATATTTCGCGGGACATTCAGCTTGACCGGTGCGAAATTCCAAATTCCTTTAACCCCGGCTTGAATCAGCATATCGGCAACTTCTTGAGCGTCGACAGCCGGAACCGTTATAATGCCGATGTCGATATTTTTCCTCTTGACGACCGAATCAAGTTTTCGCAGGTCGTAAATTTTTACGCCGTTTATTTCGTAGCCTGTTACCCGCTCGTCAATATCGAACAGTGCGGAAATTTCAAAGCCGAGAGAAGTAAAATTTTCGTAATTCGCCAGAGCCGCCCCCAAATGCCCGACGCCTATTATCGCAAGCCGCCAATGATTGTCAAGCCCCAAAATTTTGCCGATATGATTTTTCAGTTCCGCGACAAAATATCCGATACCTTTTCTGCCGAATTGTCCGAAAGAAGTCAAATCTTTGCGAATCTGTTCCGGCGTAATGTCGAGCCGCCGACCGAGTTCTTCGGAAGAAATAATCATTTTCCCTTCTTCTTCGGCAAGCTGCAACGTCCTCAAATAAATCGGCAATCTGTCAATGGTTGCTCCGGAAATATACTTTTTCATTTGCGTCGTCTCCTTTTTTTGACCGTTTCATCATTTGAAATTAAATTTATTGCCGCACTCAATGCACCGAGTTGCCACATCAACATGGCACTGGGAATATTGAAAAGTACGTCGTCGGTTATCCCGTTCAAAGTCATTGACAAAAATGCAAGCCCTATTCCGAATCTCAAGCCTTCCGCAGTTTTTTTGTCCCATAGTGCGGAAAGTTTTTCAAAATTTGTTTCGTCGGCAAATTTCTGCAAATCGGTTTTAAATTCGTCGTCTTTGTCTTTTTCTTTGTCTTTTTCTTCGCCGGAGTCCGGAGAATCTTCCGACTCATCGGATTTTTTTTGTTCGGCAATCGGCGGAGAACTCCACTTTAATTCTTCGTGGTGTACAAGCTCCGGATTTTCTTCGTCGGAAATATCTTCGTCTTTTATATCCTCGTCGCTTTTCCCGGATTTCCTCAATTCCTCCTCGCTCGGCGTGAAAGAAATCATGTCCATGAGTTTATCGGAAAGGTCGCTCATTCGCGTCATAAGCAGGGATTTACTTTGAGCCAAAGTCTGCAAAAATTTGCTTGTCATAAAAATATTTACAAGTCGCGGCGTAAAATCTTTTTCGGCGGCTTGACGCATGACTTCCGCAAAACTCAATTTAATTTTTTCAAATCTTTCATCGGAATCGGAGGACAGAGCGGAAAACATTGTCCCGAAAAAATACCAGAAAAACGCCAATGCTCCGACAATTCCGACTTCAGCCGCAACATTCAAAAATAAATTGTGTGCGTGATAGATCAAAACATTCGGATCTTCAAGATAATAATTGTATTGCGGATAAATAAATTTATACGCTCCCCAGCCTATTCCGGCGAAAGGGTGATCCGCTATCATTGAAATCGTGCTGACCCAAATTCCTATTCGCAAGCCTTCCGAAGAATCGGTCGAGGAAGTGAATACAGACAAAATTCTGTCGGTAAAAGTCGCGTCGCCGTAAACAGTCGCACCGGTTATTATGATGAACAAAAGCAAAATTCTCTTGTCCCGCAAAATGCCGTAAATCACAAAAATTATTGCCAGCGACAAAAATGCTCCGCGTGAATAAGTCATCGCAAGGCAAGCGGAAAATCCGACAATCAAGCCGATTAAAATTATTTTTTCAAATTTCCCTTCGACCTTCGACAGCAAACCCAAAAACAGACAGATAAACACGTCCAAATAGCCGGCAAGGACATTCGGATTTTCCAGAGTGGAGAACACCCGCTTTTTCAGTTCCGGGAAAGCGTCCCCGTCAACCCATTTCATATCTGCGGTATCTATTCCGAAAATATATTGAAAATATCCCCACAGCACGACCAAAATTGCGGAAGAACCCAACGCCGCAAAAAAACTTTTCACCTGAGAATAATTCCGGATATTCTGCCCGACCAAAATATAAGTCAGTCCGTAAATTCCCACAAGTCCGCAATAATTGTAAAACAACGAAAAACTTCTTGCCGGCGAAAGAAAAACCGACATCGCTCCGATTAAAACAAAAATTGTAACCGGCACGTCAAACGGCAGACTTCGCATTTTGAATCGGGGATCTGTCTGCAAACGCAAAAACCAAGTCAAAATACCGACGATTACCGCACCCGCCGCGACACTCGGAAATAACGCCAAAAAAAAAGCCTCAGCCAGAATCGCCCTCAAAGTCCAGCGTTCAAGTTTTTCTATTCTCCTGCGTCTGACAAAGACGCTCACTCTGTTCATAATTTTTTTAATCTCCTTTTTAATCGACCGTCCGACACTCTTTCTTCAAATATAAACAATTTCCTGCAAAATTTTGCTAAACCTTTCACATAAAGACGGCGGCAGGAAAAATTTTTGCGGCATTGAATTTAAACCGGAAGAGTTTTTGAAAGACGCGGGAGGAGATAAAAATGATTATTGTGACGGGCGGAGCCGGATTTATCGGCAGTAACATTGTAAGAGAACTTAACGTTCGCGGACGGACGGATATTTTGATTGTTGACGATTTGAAACGCGACGAGAAATACAAAAATTTAATCGGTTTGCACTTTATAGACTATCAACACAAGGACGATTTTTTAAAGACGTTCACCCACAGCGATTTTTTCGGGCTGGACATTGACGGAATTTTCCACGAGGGAGCCTGCTCCGATACAATGGAGTATGACGTAAACTATATGATGCGGGAAAATTACGAGTATTCCAAAGAACTTTTGAAATTTTGCGTAAATCGTCAAGTCCCGTTTATCTACGCGTCGAGTGCGTCAACTTACGGCGGCGGGAAAAACGGTTTCCGGGAAGAGGACGCTTGCGAGGACGCTTTAAATCCTTACGCCTTTTCAAAACTTGCATTTGATCGCTACGTCCGGCAATTTTTGACCGACGCCCGCAGTAAAGTTATCGGCTTGAAATATTTCAACGTCTACGGCCCGCAGGAACATCACAAGGGAAAAATGGCATCGATTGTATACCAACTTTACAAGAGATTGAGAGCCGGCGGTCGGGCAAGACTTTTCAAAGGTACGGACGGTTACGGCGACGGAGAACAGAAACGCGATTTTGTCTATGTAAAGGACGTTGTGAAGGTAAATTTGTGGTGCTTGGAAAACGATATTCCGAACGGCGTTTACAACTGCGGCACCGGTAAGGCTCACACTTTCAACGAAGTCGCACGGGCAATAATAAACGCGATCGGCACCGGGAAAATTGATTATTGTGATTTCCCGGCGGAACTTATCGGCAAATATCAAAACTTCACGGAGGCGGATATGACGAAGTTGCAGAACGCCGGTTATCGCGGCGGCTTTACTCCGCTTGATACAGCCGTCCGCGAGTATTGCAAATTTTTGGACGACGGCGGTTATTTTTCATACGTCAACTGAAAATCGGCGACAGGTGTCCGCGACTTCGGGGGTAAGGGTCGGTGTCAATCATTGACTAACTGCGGATAGTGTAGTATTATGATTTCTGCCGGCTGTCACGGGAAGGTTTTTTGTCCCGGAGTGAACCGGCAGATCCGGGATTTGTAAAATTTGTATTGATTTTGCCCGTTACTTAATTTTGGAGGCAGGAAGGATGGCAGACGAAAAAAAATATCTTGCCGTTTCGGCAGGAATATGGTTACTGCTTTATATATTGGGCAATAATTTTTTGACCGTAACCGACCCGGTAGAATGTAATTACGTCGAAACGGCACGGGAAATGGCGGTGTATGATGATTACTTTTTTCCCCGTATCTTCGGTAATTTTTGGTTTGACCAGCCGATTTTCTTTTACTGGGAATTGGCGGCGGCGTTCGGTGTTTTCGGTTTTACGAATTTTGCCGCCCGGCTTGCACCGGCTCTGACGGTGTTGCTTTCGATGATCTTGCTTTACCTTTGGGGAAAAAAATTGTACAACGCCAAAATTGCCTTCGTGGCAACTTTGATTTTTGCGACTTCTCTGGAAACGTGGTACATCGGGCATGCCGTTATCACCGATATGACGTTGTTGTTTACGGTTTCTTTGACTTTGATTGCCTTCCACTGCGGTTATAAACAAAAGAATTATAATTGGTATTATCTTGCTTTTTTTTCCGCCGCCATAGCGGTACTGGACAAGGGACCGATCGGTCTGTGTCTGCCGGGACTTATAATTCTGCTGTTTTTGTTGGTGCAGGGGGATATTAAAGCCCTGTTTGTCAAGCAGGTGCTTTTCGGGTTCCTGCTGTTCCCGGCGGTTGTAAGTATCTGGTATGTCCCGATGTTTTTACAGCACGGGCAGGATTTTATTGATGTGTTTTTGGGTGTCCATAATGTTATGCGGGCGACTGTGGCGGAGCATCCCCGCGATAATGTTTGGTACTATTACATCGGTATTTTCTTGGTCGGATTTTTCCCTTGGATATGGGTGGCGATCCCTGCCTTTTTCAAAAAATTGCGGAGCGGTTGGCGGCCGAAAACGGACACGGATACACGCTTTCTGTTGATATGGGCGGTAACCGTGTTTGCGGTATTCCAGTGCTTTGCGACCAAATACGTCACATACACATTTCCGTATATGTTCCCTGTGGTACTTTTAATGGCACGTTATTTCTGCAATCTCGGTGTAAAATTTTTCCGAGGTGCGGCAGTGATGTCGGTTGTTTATGTCGGGTTGGTTTTTTTTGTGGCGGCTCCGAAAATGGAAGAACATTCGGCTTATGACCTGGCTTCGGCTGCACGGCCGTACTTGGATCAAGGCACGGAAGTATACTGTTACGCACCGCGTGGAAATGTAGTGTCCTTCACCTGTTACACGGGGCATTATATCAAGAAAGTTGTGGAGAAAGAAGAAGTTGACAAGGAAAGTAAACAACTTGATTGGAGCGTAACGGATATAGTTCCCAAAGTCGTTGTAAATTCATTGGATACTTCAAAGCCGATGTTGTTCATTTGCGGCCCGGACAATGTCGATGCCATGCAAAAGACCTTGCCGGGAAAATGGCGACCGATAGAGAAGGGACGCAGGAATCATTTGTATTATCGAGAAGCTGACTGATTAGGGGGCAAGGATTTGAAAAGTGTTTCGATTGTAGTGCCTGTATATAACGAAGGAGATAATATACTGCATTTCACAGCCGCCGTTAAGGAGGTTATGGATAAACAGCCGTATGAGTGGGATCTGCTGTTTGTTGACGACGGTTCTCGTGACAACAGCCTTGAGATATTGGAAGATTTGCAGAAGAAGTTTTCCAATATTCACGTTCTGTCGCTGTCCCGCAACTGCGGTCACCAGATTGCCCTGACCTGCGGTCTTGACCATGCAAAGGGTGATGCCGTTATCTCTATGGACGGCGATATGCAACACCCGCCGGAACTTTTGCCGGAACTTTTGGCAAAATGGGAAGAGGGTTATCACGTCGTGCAAACCATTCGCAAGGATACGCAGGGAGTTTCCCGGTTTAAAAAGAAAAGTTCCGAAATGTATTATCGTCTTATAAACCGGTTGTCCGGCGTTCGTATTCGTCCCGGCGGTTCCGATTTTCGCCTGTTGGACAGACAGGCGGTGGAGGCTCTGGGAAAGTACAGGGAACACGATCGTTTTTTGCGTGGTATGGTTACGCTGTTGGGTTACAAAGTGGCGGAAGTCCCCTTTATCGCCTCGCCGCGATTTGCGGGTAAGTCCAAATATTCATTGAGTAAAATGGTAAAGCTGGCTGTGGACGGCATTGTCGGCTATTCGGTCGTTCCTTTGCGTGCGGCATTTGTGGCGGGATTGCTCTTTGCCGTGTTGAGTTTTCTTCTGTTGCTCCATGTCCTTTATGTTTATATCTGCGATGAAGTTGTATCCGGCTGGACGACCATCATGGTTTGTATGTCGCTGTTCGGCGGTACGCAGTTGATTATGCTGGGCATTATGGGAGAATATTTGGGGCGTATTTATACGGAAGTCAAGAATCGACCCTTGTACTTAATCAAAAACAAGGAGGAAGATAAGAGTTGAAACGGCTGATTGTCAATGCCGATGATTTCGGTCGTCATCCTCTGATTAACCGGGCAGTGGCTCAAGCCGTCGATGAAGGCGGGTTACTGTCGGCAAGTATAATGGCGGGCAAGGAATATTTTGAGGAGGCCGTCGAAATTGCCAAATCCCGCCCGCAACTCGGCACAGGTGTGCATTTGACATTGGTGGACGGAAATCCCGTACTTCCCCCGACCGAAATACCTTCTCTGTTGATGCCGGACGGCAATTTTTTTCCGGATCACGGTGCATTTGTGAAACAGTTTTTAAAAGGAAAAATTTCGCGTAAGGAAATACGCAGGGAATTGGCGGCACAAACGGACAAAGTTTTGAAGGCAGGTCTTACCCCCACGCATATCGACAGTCATCAACATTTGCACATGTTGCCGGGAATTTTTCCTCTTGTATTGACATTGGCGGCGGAGCGGAATATTAAACGGGTGCGGATTTCGCGAGGCATTTACGGCAACCCCTTTAAGCCGTGGCCGGGTCCGGGCGATTTGGTCGGTAAATTCGGTTTGGAAGTATTGGCATATCGAAATAAACGATTGGCAAAAAAACGGGGTTTTGCTTATCCGGATAATTTTGCGGGTCAAGTGGCGGGCGGTGCCGTGTCGGCAGAATTTATGTCGGAATTGGCGGATACCTTCACCGAAGGCACTGTGGAAGTTATGTTACATCCGGGACTTGACAATGAAATTATAGCCGAAGAAGTCGGCTGGCGGCATGATTACGAAGGCGAATTTAAAGCCGTCTGCACGGCAGACGTTAAAGAGCGGTTGGTCGGTCGGGGAATAAAGTTGATCAATTTCGGCGATTTATAAATTAAAAATCTCGTCGTAAATTCCTGAATATCAATTTTTGGCAGGACAAATGGGAGAACAGCAAATGAAAAAGATATTGGTCACGGGCGGAGCCGGATTTATCGGTTCACACCTTGTCCCGAAACTTATCGAAAACCGGTTTGAAGTTTTTGTTTTGGATAATTTGTCTTCGGGCAGTAAAAAAAATCTTCCCGACAACACAAAATTATTCGTGACGGATATAAATTCGTCGAATGTATCGTCAATATTTGAACGTGAGCGATTTGATGCGGTTGTCCATTTGGCGGGACAGACTATGGTCAATGTTTCTGTGGAGCGGCCCGTTTTCGATGCCGAAGAAAATGTCGTCGGTTCGATAAACCTGCTTGAAACGGCAAGAAAAACCGGTGTCAAAAGATTTATCTTTGCCTCGTCTGCGGCGACTTACGGAGATGTTGACGAATCTTTGCTGCCGTTGCCCGAAACCTTGCCGACCGCTCCCATGTCATGTTACGGATTGAGTAAAGCGACGGTCGAAAGATATATCCGGCTTTATCACGATATGTACGGCTTGGAGTATGCGATACTTCGTTTTGCCAATGTTTACGGGGAGCGACAGGGCGACGGCGGCGAAGGCGGCGTTATCAGCGTTTTCGTCAGGCAGACGGTCGGCAATAAAGACATAACGATTTACGGCGACGGCGAACAGACGCGGGACTTTATCTATGCCGGCGACGTTGCGGACGCTATTGTTGCCGCACTTACCGCACCTGAGGCAAACGATATTTACAATGTAAGCACTCAAACGGAAACTTGTATCAATGAACTTCCTGCAATATTGAGCGACCTTGCCGGCAAAAAGATAAATGTGACTTACGCTCCGGAACGTGCGGGAGATATTCGGAGATCCATTCTGTCCAATGTGAACGCCGGCAAGAAATTGGGCTGGCAACCGAAAACGCCGCTTAAAGACGGTTTGAAAAAATTATACGATTATTCAATTTCACGATTTAAAACCGCGTTCGACACGAAGTAACATAAGAATATTTTTGCAACAACCGATAAACCGAGTTAAACTGTGTTTACTCGGTTTTTAAATTTTTTTAAACAATCGGTTTTTTCATACGAATTTGAGAATACGTTTGTCTTTTACAAAAATTTTTTTGAAAACTTCAAAATTTTCGTTGACTTTCAATTAAACAAATATTAAAATCCGATTAAGATTTAAAGAGTTTTTTTAAACCGACGAGGGGAGCTGAGGAAATGCCGAAATATGTTATCGGAATCGACCAGAGTACGCAGGGGACGAAAGTTTTACTCTTTGACGGGGAAGGAAAAATTGCGTATCAGGTCGCCGAAAATCACAAGCAGTACATTAACGACAAAGGTTGGGTCGAACACGATCCGGAAGAAATTTGGCGAAATATAAAAAATCTTGTCGGCTCCGCAGTCGAAAAAATCGGATTGACCGGCTCGGACGTTGCCGCAGTCGGGATAAGCAATCAGCGTGAAACAACTTTGGCGTGGAACGGGAAAACCGGGAAAAGCATTTATCCGGCGATTGTTTGGCAGTGTGCTCGAGGGGCGAAAATTTGCGACGCACTCGACCGGAAAGGTTTTTCCACTCTCGTCAAAGAACGCACCGGACTGCCGCTCTCCCCGTATTTTTCGGCGGCAAAAGCGGCTTGGATTATGCAAAATGTCCCGGAGGCAAAACGGCTTGCCGATGCCGGAGAACTTTGTATCGGAAATATCGACAGCTGGATGCTCCACAAATTGACGGGCGGCAAAGTTTTTAAAACGGACTATTCAAATGCGTCCAGGACTCAACTTTTCAATATAAAATCTTTAAAGTGGGACGAAGAAATTTGCGAACTTTTTAACATTCCGATGAACGCTTTGCCGGAGCCGACTTTTTCCGACGACTTTTTCGGCGAAACGGACTTTGACGGAATTTTTGAAAGTAAAGTGCCGGTTTACTCCATGCTCGGAGATTCTCACGCCGCACTTTTCGGTCAGGGCTGTCACACGGCAGGACTTGCAAAGGCGACTTACGGCACCGGCTCCTCGATAATGATGAACACCGGCGAAAAATTTATTTACAGTCCGCAGGGGCTTGCCACAACGATCGCTTACGGCACAGGCAAGAAAATTTTCTACGCTCTGGAAGGAAACATAAATTATACCGGTGCAAGTATTACCTGGTTGCAGAATGATTTGAAGTTGATTGAGTCGCCGGGAGAAACCGAAGAACTTTCACTCAAAGCAAACCCGGCTGACAAGTCTTATTTTGTCCCGGCGTTTACCGGGCTGGGCGCTCCTTACTATTTAAATGACGCGACCGGAGTTTTTTGCGGAATAACGCGAATTACCGGAAAAAATGAAATGGTTCGTGCGGTGACCGACAGCATAGCTTATCAAATTCATGCGGTCGTTGACTTAATGGAGAAAATTTTTGACGGCGAATTGAAATCTTTGAAGGTGGACGGCGGTCCGACACGAAATAAATATTTGATGCAATTTCAAGCGGATATTTTGAACAAGCCGGTTGAAGTCCCGCCGATCGCGGAACTTTCGGCGATGGGTGCGGCTTATTGTGCGGGAATTGCCGCAGGTTTTTATGAGAAGGAAAAAATTTTCGGCAATTTGTCCCGGCACCGGTACGATCCGAAAATGCCTTCCGAAAAGCGGGAAAAACTTTTGGAAGGCTGGAAAGCGGCGGTTAAAAAAAGTATGTAAATTTTGAGGGTAAAAGAGCGGGGGAAGTTTCGATGAAATTTTTGGTTGACAATGCGGACATTCAAAAAATTAAGGAAGTTTACCGAATCTTTCCTATGGACGGCGTGTCCACAAACCCGTCGATTTTGGCGGCAAGCGGTCGGCAACCCTTCGACGTTTTGAAAGAAATTCGCGAATTTATCGGCGAAGATTCGGATTTGCACGTCCAAGTCACGGGAATTACCGCAGATATAATGTTGCAAGATGCGGAAAAAATTCGGCGGGAACTCGGAAAAAATACCTGCGTAAAAATTCCGGTGAATGAGGAAGGACTTGTCGCAATCAAAGAGCTTCGCAAAGACTCGACCGCAAGAATTACGGCGACGGCAATTTATACAGCCATGCAGGCATTTTTGGCGGCGAAGGCGGGAGCGAATTTTGCCGCACCTTACGTCAATCGGATTGACAATCTGGGAGCGAACGGAATAGAAACCGCAAAGAAAATTCAAGATATTTTTGAAATGAATGATTTTGAAACGGAAGTTTTGGCGGCAAGTTTCAAAAATTCTCAACAGGTTTTGGAACTTTGCGAATACGGCATAGGAGCGGTTACACTTGCACCGGACGTAATTCACGGCTTGATAAAAAATGATGCGGTTTCAACGGCAATAAACGCCTTCAACGCGGATTTTGAAAAACTTTGCGGAAAAGGCAAGACGATGAAGGACGTTTGAAATTTTGACCGAAAAGTTGAAAGTACGGATTTACTTTCGGCTTTGAATATAAGCGTATGTAAAAAATTTTTTTAACGGGGGGTTGCAAAATGGCAAAAATCAAATTGGGATTTGCACCGACGCGGCGAAGTATCTTCAGTGCACCGGACGCGATAAAATATCGCGGTCTGACAAAAGATCGTTTGAATGAGCTGGGAATTGATTTTGTCGATATTGACGACATCAATTCGGAAGGCTTGCTCTATGATGAAAAAGATCGCTTGAAGATTGTCGAGAAATTCAAGGCGGAAAAGATTGACGGTCTGTTTTTCCCGCACTGCAATTTCGGTACGGAGTACGAATGTGCCAGACTTGCAAAAGATATGGGCGTTCCGGTTTTGCTCTGGGGTCCTCTGGACGAACGTCCGGACGAAAACGGCGTAAGACTTCGCGACACTCAATGCGGACTTTTTGCGACCGGTAAAGTTTTGCGTCGGTTCCGCGTTCCCTTCACTTACATGACAAATTGCAGATTGAATGATCCGGTTTTTGAACGCGGATTGAGAGATTTTCTTGCCGTCTGCAACGTGGTCAAGACTTTCAAAAATATTCGCATTTTGCAAATAGGCCCGCGTCCGTTTGATTTTTGGTCAACGATGTGCAACGAAGGCGAACTTTTGGAAAGATTCAATATTCAACTTTCGCCTATACCTTTGCCGGAACTTACCGCAGAAGTCAAAAAGGCAAAGGCTGAAGGTACGGAAGTCCGTCAAACGATCGACTATATCCGGGCAAATATGGAAGTCATGATTAAAGATGATGAAGTCGAAAATGTTGCGGCGTTGAAAGTTGCGATGTCTCACCTTATCAAGAAATATGACTGCAAAGCGGCGGCGATTCAGTGCTGGAATGCTCTTCAGGGTGAATTGGGGATTATGCCCTGTGCGGCAAATTCGCTTTTGAATGATGAAGGTTATCCGGTCGTCTGCGAAACGGATATTCACGGTGCAATTACCGCTCTCATGGCTGAGGCTGCGGGTATGGGTGAAATTCATACTTTCTTTGCCGACTGGACGATCCGTCACCCGGATATTGCCAACGGTGAACTTTTGCAACACTGCGGCCCGTGGCCGATTTCCGTCGCGAAAGAAAAGGCGAAATTGACTTATCCGCTTGCCTTCGATCATCCGGGAAGTCTTACGGCTGAGGCTAAACACGGCGATGTAACTTTGTGCAGATTTGACGGCGACAACGGCGAATATTCGCTCCTGCTCGGTCATGCAAAAGGCGTTGAAGGTCCGAAAGGCATGGGAACGTATCTTTGGGTTGAAGTCGAAAATATCAAACGTCTTGAGGCAAAAATCGTTGAAGGCCCGTACATTCATCACTGCGTCGGTATTCACAAAGACGTTGTGCCGGTTCTTTACGAGGCTTGCAAATACATCGGAATCAAGCCGGATCTTTATGATCCGATTGAGGAAAAAGTTAAGGCTTATTTAAGAGGGGAATGAGTCGGCCGGTCAACCGGCGGCACTGTTCGTCTGTCAATCTATCCGTTAAAAAAGGAGTGTGACGAGTTCATGAATTTGAAGAAGAAGGCTTTTGAACTTCGCAAAGACGTAGTCGAAATGATTTACCGGGCGAAAACCGGTCACATCGGCGGCGACTTGAGCGTAATGGAAATTCTTGTAGACCTCTACTACAAGCAAATGAATGTCTCTCCGGAAAACTTCAAAAATCCGGATCGTGACCGTTTCGTCATGAGCAAGGGTCATTCTGTGGAGGCCCTCTACACGGTGCTGGGTCACAGGGGATTTTTCTCCCTGGACGAGTGCATCGCGACCTTCAGCAAATTCGGCTCCCCGTTCATCGGACATCCCAACAACAAGATCCCC
>CAJOOE010000006.1 GCA_905236145.1 uncultured Selenomonadaceae bacterium | reverse complement strand
GCCGGAATTTCCCGGCAGATTGACAAATTGGTTGAGGACGAGCTTTTAATTCCGGAATACGCCGAGAAAATAAAAGTTGCCGACATCGAAAGTTTCTTTAAATCGGAGATCGGCAAGCGACTTCTCAACGCCCGCAAAATTTATCGTGAATTGCCTTTCGGCAGACTTATCGACGCGAAACCTTTTTTCCCTCAAGCCGGCGACGAAAAAATTTTTGTGCAGGGAATAATAGATCTGTTGTTCGTCGATTCTTCCGGAAAATATATTTTGCTGGATTACAAGACCGACGCAAATGTTACCGCCGAAGAAGTCAGGGAACGCTACAAAATTCAAATTCGGCTTTACACGCAGGCGGCGGAAGATCTGCTTTCCGTGAAAATTGCGGAAAAATATCTGTATCTTTTGTCCGGGAGAAAGTGCGTCAGAGTGTTTGAGCGTTAGTGCGTTAAGGATTTTTGGGGAATCAGGGGATTGGAAAAAATGAAAATTTCAGTACTGCAATTCAAGCCGGAACTCGGCAAAATCGAAAAAAATTTTTCGACGGTCGCGGAATTGACGGAGCGGGCAAAAAATTCAGACGTGATTGTTTTGCCGGAACTCTGGTCAACCGGATATTATCCCAAGCCGGTAAAAAAATTTGCCGACGCGAACGCCGAAAAGACTTCCGAATTTATTTCCGGGCTTGCGAAAAAATTTTCCGTGAATATCGTTGCCGGCTCGGTAATTGCGGAGGAAAATCAAAAATTTTTCAATCGCGGCATCGTCTGCTCGGAAACCGGCGAAATTTTGACGATTTACGACAAAGTGCATTTGTTCGGATTTGCCGGAGAGCGGGAAGTTTTTTCGCCGGGAAATAAAATTTCGACTTTCGACCTTGCCGGGAGGAAGTGCGGAATTGCCGTTTGCTACGATCTGCGATTTCCGGAATTTATCAGAAAAATTGCTTTGACCGGAATTGAAATTTTGTTTGTGCCGGCGGCGTGGAGTTTGAAAAGACTTTATCCGCGACAAATTTTGACAAGGGCACGGGCGATAGAAAATCAAATTTTTCTCGTCTTTGCAAACAGTGCCGGGAAGTCGGAAACAATAAATCCCGCCGGCGAAATTTCCGCCGAGGCGGGGACGGGCGATGAAATTTTGACTTGCGAAATTGATTTTAAAATTCGCGGGGAAGTCATAAAAAATATGAATCTCCTTGCCGACAGACACCCGGAACTTGACAGGCTTTAATTTTCGGCGAAACAAAAATAAACCGCCAAAGTCCCGGTCGCGACGGAAATTTTTATTTTGTCGGAAGTCGGGCGGTTGCTGATTGAAAGGGATTTGTTGCGGAAAATTTTTTTGTCGTGAAGTTCCCAACGCACACCGGTCAAATTCACTCCGCCGCAAATTTCATCAATCGGCAGGAGAGAAACGGCAAGCGGTTTTTGAAAAAAATTCACTTCCGCAAAATCTTTTCCGGTGATGAAAAATAAAATTTCCCGCTCGTCGGCAATACAAATTTTCAAATTCGCCGCCGCACAGACAAAAAGCAAATTGTAAAAATGATCCGCTCTGCCGCCGAAGGCTCCGGTCAGGACGGCAAAATCTTTCCCGCACTCCTCCGCACGAATCAAAGCAAGTTCCGTGTCGGTAAAATCTTTTTCGACCGGCTGACGTTCGATTTTTATTCCGGCGTTTTCGGCTTGCCGGACTGAAGAATTTTTCGCACTGTCGAAATCTCCGATTAAAAATTCCGGCAAAATTCCGCAATTTTGACAAATTTCCAGTCCCTTGTCGATCGCCCAGATTTTTTTATCGGCGGCGACTTCTTTAAACCAAAAACCGGCGGGAGGTTTTCCCCCCGCCGCCAACAAAATTTCTTCGTCGTGTAAACCGGAAAAAAATATTTCTGCCTGCGGTAACTTCAAAAAATTTTTCATTCGACAAATTCACTCAAACTTGCATCAAATACGCTCGTCAAATTTTCGCTTATCATCGTCTGCAAATTCAATTTTTCTTTCAGCGAAAGTTTACGCGGCTCGTTTTCGTAAATCGGCAGACGCTTTTTGATAAATTGCGTGTCGATATTGCCGGTGCGGAAATAACTGTCCTCCAAAATTCTCTTGTGCAGAGAAATTGTCGTTTTCATTTCGCCGCCGAAAGGATCTTCGCCTTCAATGATAAATTCGTTCAAAGCCCGCTGCATAATCCGAATTGCGTCGCCGCGAGTTTTTCCGTGAACGACTACCTTTGCAATCAGCGAATCGTAATAAGGCTCTATCGCAAGTCCGGCGGTAACGCCGCTGTCGAAACGTACACGCGGGCCGGAAGGTTCGTGCATAAAATAAATTCTGCCGGGAGAGGGCATAAATTGTTTGTCCGGATCTTCCGCATTTATTCTGCACTCTATCGCGTGACCGGTGAATTTAACGTCTTTCTGTGTAAATTCCAAAGGTTCGCCGGCTGCAATTTTGATTTGAGTTCTTACCAAGTCAATGCCGGTAATCGCCTCGGTTATCGCGTGTTCGACCTGAACGCGGGGATTTATTTCCATAAAATAAAATTCGTGAGTTGCAAGGTCAAGCAAAAATTCAACCGTCCCTATGCTCGAATAATGAACGCTCTTTGCCGCCTCGACAGCCAATTTTCCGACGCGTTCCCGCATTTCTTCACTGAGGGCGATTGAAGGCGATTCTTCCAAAAGTTTTTGATTGCGGCGTTGAATTGAACATTCGCGTTCTCCCAAGTGAACGACTTCGCCGAAATTGTCCGCAACTATCTGGACTTCGATATGCCGTGAACGTTCTATATAATGCTCGAAATAATAGCGGACTTTTGTAACGTCGATAACCTGCAAAACGTTCGTCAATTCGTCCTCGTTGTGAATGATGAACATACCTTTGCCGCCGCCGCCGGAAACCGGTTTCAAAATTACGGGATATTCGACGTAACGTGCCGCCTCGTAAGCCTCATCATTATTTTTGAGAGGGTTGCTGCCTTTTGCCATAGGTATTCCGGAAGGTTCCATAGCCGCTCTTGCCGCGTCTTTGTCGCCCACGACCGCGATTGTTTCCGGCAAAGGGCCTATCCAAGTCAAGCCGGCATCCGTTACCATTTTTGCAAATTGCGTATCTTCGGACAAAAGTCCGTAACCCGGATGAACTGCGTCTGCTTCGGATTTTAAAGCGGCGTTCAAAATTGCTTCTCTGTTCATATAGCTTTCCGAAACTTCCGGAGCACCGATCCAAACTTTCATATCCGCCATTTGAACATGAAGAGCGTTGTTGTCAACGTCCGAATAGACGGCAACGGTTTCGATTCCGAGTTCCTGACAGGCACGAATTACACGCACCGCAATTTCTCCGCGATTTGCAATTAAAATTCTCTTAAACATACAGGCACCTCCCGAAAACAATTAAAAAATTTCGTTCATTATAAACTTTCGGCAGGTTTTTTTGCAACAATTCGGGGAAAATTTTTTTCGGTTCCTATTTCTCCGGTTCCCTGTTCCCCCGATTCTCCGATTCCAAGCGACGAACTTTTTTCACAAGCTCCGGCAATTTTTTGAGCGATGCCTGCATGCGGAGCCATTCGGCATGAGTTTGAACGGGAAAACCGGCACAGAAAGAATTTTCCGGCATATTGTTTGTAATTCCGGAGCGGGCTGCATAAACCGAATTGCCGCCGATTGTTATGTGACCGACCGTCCCGGTCTGCCCGCCGAAAGTCACATTGTCGCCGACGACGGTTGAGCCGGAAATTCCGGTCTGTGCGACGATAAGACAATTTGCACCGATTTTGCAGTTGTGACCGATATGAACGAGATTATCAATTTTCGTCCCGTGTCCTATGACGGTTGACCCCATAGCCGCACGATCAATTCCCACATGAGCACCGATTTCCACATCGTCCTCAACGACAACATTTCCGACTTGAGGAACTTTTGTATGCACTCCGTCCTTCGTGGTAAATCCGAAACCGTCCGAGCCGATAACCGCCGAAGAATGAATTACGCAACGCTTTCCTATCTTGCAATATTCGCGAATCGTTACGGAAGAATATATCAAGCTGTTTTCTCCGACAACGGCGTATTGTCCTATGTAAGCGTGAGGATAAATTACCGCCCCGCTTTCAATTTCCGCATTGTCGTCAACAAAAGCGAAAGGCATTATCGTAACGCCTGCCGCAATCTTTACATTTTTTCCGATATACGCTTTTTCGCTGACTTCGACCGGACGCTCCAATTTCGGAGTAAACACCGCCAAAAGTTTCGCAAACGCCGCACGCGGATCGTCAACTTTTATCGCGTCTTTCGGAAAGTTTTCTACATCGCGGGGAATGAGTACCGCCGCCGCCGGACTTGTTTTTGCTTTTTCTATATGTACTCCGACCGCAAAAATCAAATCGTTTTCGCCGGCATTGTCCACGCTTGCCGGTCCGGAAATCTCAACATTTTCGTTCCCGCAAATTTCACCGCCGACAATCCGGGCAATTTCTTTCAAAGTCATTTTCATCTTCGGTCACCGCTCACTGTAATTTCTTGATAACGTCTTCGGTCACGTCAATGCCGCCCATAAAAATAAGCTTTTGGGTGTCCGAGCTGTCGATTACAACGTCAAGATTTTTTTGTTTGCTTATGTCGGCAAGTGCCGCATCCAGTTTTTGTTTGAGTTGTGTGGAATACGCCTGATTTATCCCGGCGACTTTTCTTTCAACGTCCTGCAAAGACTTCTGCCTTTCCTCGTCCGTCATATCCGGCTTTTTGGCAAAATCTTCCTCCGCCTTTGTCTGAATGTCTTTAATCTTGCTCTCCGCCTCCGCGAGAACATTTTTTATCTGCGGAGCCTCCTCCATAATCTTGTTTCCGTTCACATAACCTATCTGTGCCTTTCCGCAACCCGTTGCCAAAAGAGAAATTGCAACAAGTCCCGCCGCAAGAAATTTCTTTATGCTCATAAAAAAAATTACCTCCCAAAATTCCGGTATACCCGTCATCTTTTATTTTCGTCCGCACCGGTCACAAAATAAAATCAATCTTTGCAGACGATTTACTTCCGAATTTTGCTTTTTCTGCCAACTCCGCAATTTTCCTGCAAGAAAATTTAACCGGTCGGTTGTCAAAAAAAAACCGGCTGACGGTTGCCTTTGTTGACAGACTTGTTATAATGAATTTCGGGAAATTGCGTAAAAAAATTTTTGCAGGTGAAGAATATGGACAGAAGAGATTTTTTAAAAATCGCAAGTTTCGGAGCAATTTCACTTTTTCTGAGCGGTTGCGGAATTTCTGCCGCCGCCGACGAAAAAAAATTGCCGATGGAAAATATTTCGGAGGGTAAGAAAATGAAAATTGTGGTAATTACCGGCAGCCCGCACTCGGAAAGCGAATCGACTTCAAAATTTTTGGCACAGAAATTTATCGAAGGTGCGAAGTCTGCAGGTCATGAAATTTTTACTTTTGATGCGGCGAATGAAGAAACGCACCCTTGCAGAGGTTGCAATCGGTGCGGCATGGACGGCGATTGTGTTTTCAACGACGCAATTTCTCAAAAGCTGATGCCGAAAATGTTGGAGGCCGATTTGCTTGTCTTTGCCACGCCGCTCTATTATTACGGAATGAGTGCACAACTTAAAATCATTGTGGACAGATTTTATTCGCGAACAACGCGATTGAACGGTAAAAAATCCATTTTTATGGCGACGGCTTGGAACAGTGCGGATTGGACTTTTGAGGCGTTGAAAAGTCATTATGAAACTTTGGTCAGATATATGAATTGGGAAGATTGCGGACAAATTTGGGCGATCGGTTGCGGCTATCGCAGTGCGGTCGAAAAATCGGAATTTGGGGATGCGGCGTATAAAATCGGTGCGAATTTGTAAATACCGTAACACAGGCCGGAATTTCTTCGGCTCCGGTCATGAAGAAAGATTTTATGCAATAAAAAAATCCCGAAACATCGAGATCCGATTTTAATTTTTGGTGGAGACGAGGGGGATCGAACCCCTGACCTCTTGAATGCCATTCAAGCGCTCTCCCGGCTGAGCTACGCCCCCGCAACGCCCGTTATATTACATCAAATGTATTGTTTTGTCAATCCTAAAAAAATTTTCCGCTCAAAGCATTTCCACGCAGAAAATCTCCGGCGGCAAGTTTTTTGGAGCCGGGTGCCTGAATTTCCAAAATTTCCAACAAACCGCTGCCCGTTCCCGCAAATAATTTTTTGTCCGACAGGACAATTTCACCGGGAGCGGCAGAAATATTTTTTTCGGAAATTTTTGTCCGCCAAATCTTAAATTTCTTGTCCCCGAAAAATGTATACGCTCCGCCGTAAAGACCGCGAGCGAGATTGTGAATTTTTTCGGCCGGCTCATTCCAATTTATATGCCCGGTTTCCTTGTCGAGCATCGGTGCGTAAGTCGAAAGAGAATCGTCCTGCTTAACCGGATTGAGTTCCCCGCGTTCCAAAAGATAAATCGTTTTTAAAAGCAAATCCGCACCGGTCGTCATAAGTTTTTCCCTGAGTTCCGGCAAAATCATATCTTCGGTAATTTGTACTTCGCTTTTCAAAAGCATATCGCCGGTATCCAAGCCTTTATCCATTTGCATTGTCGTCACGCCGGTTATTTTTTCTCCGTCAATCAAACAGCGTTCGACAGGAGCGGCTCCGCGATATTTCGGTAAAAGTGAGGCGTGGACGTTTATGCAACCGAATTTCGGAATGTCCAAAATTTCCTGCGACAAAATCTGACCGAAAGCGATGACCGCAATCAAATCCGGTTTAAGTGCGGCAAGTTTTTCGACGACTTCCGGAGTCTTGACTTTCTCCGGCTGAATCACCGGAATTTTTTGCTCTTCCGCAAAAATTTTTACCGGCGGCGGCTGAAGTTTTTGCCCGCGACCTTTCGGTCTGTCCGGTTGAGTTACGACGCAAAGTATTTCGGTATTGTCCGCCAATGCCGCCAATCCCGGTACCGCGAAATCCGGCGTTCCCATAAAAATTACTTTCAATTTCGACAAGGTTACCCCTCCCGTCAACATAAATCGAAAATTTTAATTCTGCGGACGCTTTCTTTATTCCTGCAGGAAAATTTTTCCGTCCTGCAGAATACAAAGGCGAAATTTTTTTTGCAGAGATTGAAGGAGGAAGAGTTTATGGCTTTAAAACCGCAACAGGAGAGTACGGGTTCCGGCTCTGCCGATATGAAGTTGACAAAATTCCGGGCGATGGTGCAGGATGCGGACAGATTTTTATCCGGACGCACGGGCAGCGGATTTATGTTCGGCAGCGGCAAATACAAAACTTACATGGTCGGACAATTCAAACGCTATAATTCCGATATGTTCACTTCTGTTTTGGAATCTACTTTCAATCCGGGAAAAACCGGCCCGCTTGAAGTTGTTGACGAGCAGGGACTTATTCAAATTTACCGCGACATAAAAAATAAACCCGGCGATAAGAATTTCAACGAATTTTATCGCTTGATTTTCTGGCTCTTGTTCAGTGCGTCGGTCAACGACGAAATTTACAACAACGAACTTTCAAACATTATCGACCTTGCCTACTGCTTGGGCTTTGACGAAAATATGACTCGCGATTGGTGCAAGGCGGTTGCATATTTGATCGCCGGCAACAGATTCGGCGACGGAGCGAATTTGCAACTTTCGACGGCGGCGGGAAAATCTTTCTTCCTTCATCAGTCTTGACGGAAAGGAAATTGGCGAATGAAAAATTTTATCGGAGCAGACGGCATTTTAAAAAAGAAACGTGAATATATTATGCCGTGCTTGGGTCATTTTTATTCAAATCCGCCGGAGTTTGTTCGCGGAGAAATGCAATATCTTTTCGACACGGAAGGCAAAAAATATCTCGACTGTTATGCGGGAGTTTCCGTTATAAATTGCGGGCATTGCAATCCTTACATCACCGAAAGAATGATTGAGCAGATAAAAAATTTGCAACACGTCTGCAACATTTATTTGACGGAAAACTTTGTAAATCTTGCAGAAAGACTTGCGGAAGTCGCACCGGGAAATTTGAAAAAAATGTTTTTCTGTTCGACCGGCACGGAGGCAAACGAAGGTTCTTTATTGCTCGCGTCGATTTATACCGGGCGTTCGGAATTTATCGCCCTGCAGAACGGCTTGCACGGGCGGACAAAATTGACAATGAGTTTGACCGGAATAGGTATGTGGAGAACGGATCCCAATCCGGTGGGCGGAATAAATTTTGCTCCAAATCCGAATTGTTACCGCTGTCCTCTCGGCAAAAAATATCCGGAGTGCGACTTGGAATGTGCAAATAAAATCGAAACGATTATCCGGACGGCGACTTCCGGGAAAATTGCCGCATTGATTGCGGAGCCGATTCAGGGAAATGCCGGAATAATTGTCCCGCCGAAAAATTATTTCAAGCGAGTCAAAGAGATTTTGGAAAAGTACGACGCTCTTTTGATTATCGACGAAGTTCAGACGGGTTTTGCCCGGACGGGAAAAATGTTTGCGATTGAAAATTTTGAAGTTACGCCGGATATTATGAGCGTGGCGAAGGCACTCGGCAACGGTCAACCGATAAGTGCTTTTATTTCGACCGAAGAAATTGCGAATACTTACACCCGCCCCGGTGCCTCGACACTCGGCGGAAATCCGGTTTCTTCGACTGCCGGGCTTGCCGTTCTCGACTACATAAAAGAAAAAAATCTTGCTCTGAACGCAAAGGAGCGGGGAGATCAATTAAAATCCGGACTTCTCGAAATAAAAAAGCGTCACCCGATTATCGGCGACGTTCGCGGCTTGGGCTTGATGATCGGTGCGGAATTTGTTCACCCGGACAAATCGCCGGCTTTTAAAGAACTCGACGAGGTTCTGGAAATTTTGAAAGATCGCGGTTTTATAATCGGAAAGGGCGGTGTCGGTCGTAATGTAATGGCTTTCCAGCCGCCGCTTGTAATTACCGAAAAAGATGTTGACGATGTTTTGAATGAACTTGAACTTGTATTGACGGAGAAAAATTTTTGAACGCCGGCACACTCATTCCCGCTTGAAAGAGGCGGGAAATTTTTTTTTGCATCGCGTAAAAAAACGATTCTTGCAGGAAAATTTTAAGTTTGAAGGAAAGATATAATCCGGTTTTTGCGAATATTTTTTTCGGAAAGGGATTTGCTTTGAAAGAGAAGTTATACAAATTTTTTCTGTCCGCAGTCTTATACATCGTAGTAAACAATTACGCCGGAATTTTTTTGGTGATGCCGGAAGGTTCTTTAATCGGGCCGGCGGGCTTTTTGCCGCCGCTTTTCGGAATTATGTGGGGACCTGTCGCCGCTTTCGGCTCAATGCTCGGAGCGTTGATTTCGGAATATGAAGATTGGTATATGCTCTCCGAAATTTTATGGCGTAAGGGAATGACGGAATGTATTTGGCAGGGAATGTTGCTTTTCCTGAACTGCGGATTTTGGGCATTTATCTCGGCTTATATGTCTTGGCGGCTTTGGCATTCGATTTTGGTTTTTAAGGATGAGCCGCTTTTCGTCCTCCGGGCAAATATAATTTTAAAATACGTCGCAATAATGACCATAACAAGTTTGACGGTTTCCCTCTTTCTTGCCATGACCACTTACGAAAAGGATATGTTGCGTGTAATTGACGGAATTACCGTAAAATGGGGGAGTGCCGGCGAATATGCTTTTATGTGCTTTTTGAACGATTTGCACTGCACGACTTTTTACGGGCTGATATGTTTTTTCTTTCTCGTGAGTTACGATTATCCTTTTCACCGTCCGGATCCGACAAAAATTTCCGATTCCGAAACGACCGAAATGCCGGTGATGAAAAGAGTTTTCGACACGTTTTTTATTTGTGCCGTGTTCGTTTCATTTTTTTTCTGCCTGCCGTCAAATGTCGATTACGAAATTCCTCGACTGATAACCGGCATTTGTCTTGCCCTCTATATGTTCAGACCTTTTTCGCCGCCGCCGAAAGACAGCACGAAACACGAAAAAATTTTGTTCCGGGACAGTATAGAGAACGTCAGAAAAATTGCGGCAATTTTTTTTACATTCCTCTTTATTTTGTTTTTGGTACTCGACACTTCCGGCACGATTTACGGCCTGACACGCCCGGACACTTGGCAGCAATTTAACGAAGAATGTTTGATGATGATGAGCGTTTCTTTGGTCGCCCTCCTCTATATGCTGCTCCGCCGGCGACATTCGATAATGACCGATTTTGTAATTTTGGAAGTCGTGACGGTTTTTGTTTCCGCATTTGCACTGGGAATAGTCTGCTTTAAAATAACCGACAAAATAACCGGACAGAAAGTCGAAGATTCGCTCGCCGAAATGAGTATAATTTGCCGTGAAAGATTGAAAAGGACTTTCGACGGCATACAGGTTTCGGTAAACGATATTCAAGATTTGGCGTTGGCGGAATTGGAAAGCTACGACGCTTTGAAGAACGACGAAAATTACAGAGCGGCATATTTGAAAAAGACGGAGCAACTTTTTGAGGCGATTGCGTCGAATACGGACGGAAGTATTGCATTTTATCTGCGATTAAATCCGGACTTTGCGGGTCCTTCCGGCGGATTTTCTTGGGGGCGTGAAAAAAATCGTTGGGAAGGTACGGCGGCATCTTTTTATCGGAGAAATCCCATAGACCTTTCAAAATATTCTCCGGACGACACGGAAAATGTCGGCTGGTATTATATCCCGGTCAGCAGGGGAAATGCCACTTGGATTGAGCCTTATGTGGATCCGATTGTCCAAGTCTATGTAATTTCTTATGTCAGTCCGCTTTATATCGACGGGAATTTTATAGGCGTTGTCGGAATGGATATTGACTTTGATTATTTGATACACGAAGTCCGGCGAATGTCGGTTTACAATTACGGCTATGCTTACTTGACGGACAGAACCGGACACGTCCTCTATCATCAAAGATTTTCGCAGGGAGAACTTTTTCAACCGAGCGAAGATTTCCGGGAAATGGAAACTTATTTGACGAACGGAATTTGGCTGGGAATTGCGATGCCGAAATACAGAATTTACGCCGACAGAAACAGTTTGCTTATGCATTTAATCAGTGTGATGCTTGCCGTTGCGATTTTGGTATCTTTCTTGAGCGTATACCTTGCCTCACGCGGGATAAGACCTTTGATAGCGTTGACCGAGGCGGCTCAAAAAATTGCGGAAGGAAATTTAAATGTCGAACTTCCCGGCGAATCAAAAAATGAACTCGGCGTTCTTGTAAGAAGTATTCGCGAAATGGTTTCAAAACTTGAAATTTACGTTTACCGCGACAAATTGACCGGAGTCAGAAATACCACCGCTTACGCCCGGAAATGTGAAGAACTTGCAAACTCCGAAAATTATGCCATCGTCGTTTTCGACTTGAATTTTTTGAAAAAGACAAACGACACTTACGGACATGAGGCGGGAAATTTGCTGATTCGCGGGACTGCGGATTTGATAGAAAAAATTTTTGTGAACGATTCGGTTTTTCGTATAGGCGGCGATGAGTTTGTCGCGATTTTGGAAGGCGACGATTTTAAATGCCGGGACGAATTGATTGCGGCTTTTGACAAAGAACTTGCCGGAAAAATTTTCACGGTGAAAGACAAGGAAATTCCTTTGAGTATAGCGCGCGGCGTGGGAATTTGGCGTGAAGGTTCCGATTACGCGAAAATTTTCCGGGAGGCTGATGAGGCGATGTACGCAAACAAAGTCGAAATAAAAAAGGCGTTCGGTTACAAGGCGGAAAGGTGATAAGGCGGTCAGGCAAAAAGAAAAAAACTCTTTCCCTGATTTCCCGGTTCCCTGACCAAAATTGCCTCCCCCGTGCCGCCGGCTCCCGCTATCGACAAAAGTCCCGAGCCGCCGCCGGCAATTTCCAAAGACTTCAGCAGATGAATCATCAAAATCGCTCCGCTTGCTCCGTAAGGATGTCCGTAAGCCAACGCCCCGCCGAGCCTGTTATATCGGTCTGTTAAATTTTTGTGTTTACGCTCAAAAAGTACGTCGATTACCGCGAACGCCTCATTAAATTCGATCGCGGAAAGTTTTTCGTAAGTCAAATTGTTTTCGGCAAGAATTTTGTCGGCAATTTCGCCGGCACCGCGAGGACTTTCGAGAGGATTTACTCCGCCCGTCGCAACGCTCAAAATTTCCGCCGCCGGTTTCAAGTCGTGTGCGGTCAAAAATTTTTCGCTTGCCAAAATGACAAACGCCGCTCCGTCATTTATCCTGCAGGCATTACCGGCTGAAATTATTGTCCCTTCGCCGAGCGGCAGAGGAGCGCGGTCAAGAATTTTTTGATTTATGTTCGGCTTGATTCCGGTATCGCTTTTCACTCCGGCAATTTCGACGATCGAATCTTTCAAAATTTCAACCGCCGCCGCCGCTTTCCGGTGACTTTGCAAAGCCCGTTCGTCCATTTCTTTTTTTGAAATATTTTCAACCCGGGCAATTCTTTCCGCTCCTTTCAACATGGCAAGCGGATCAATTTCACCGGGCGAAAATTGAGCGGTATAATATCCGCCTTGAATTTCGCCGACGGAAACAAATTTAAATCTGTCGTCGTTTTTGTGGTAAATTCGCAGAGGTTGCAGGGAAGAACTTTCCGCACCGCCCGCGATTATGCAATTTGAAATTCCCGCCGCAATTTTCGCGTAAGCCGTCGAAATTGCCGCCGCTCCTCCCGCACATTGTCTGTCAACGGTCAATGCTCCGGTATCTTCCGGGAAACCGGCAAGCAAAGTCATCAGCCGGGCAATATTTCCGCCGGTACCGACGGCGTTGCCGCAAATAATTTCGTCAACGCCGCCGAGTGAAAATTTTTTCCGCAGAGCCTTTAAGACTTCAGCTCCGAAAACTTCCGGACGAATATTTTTAAACTTTGTCCCCGCAACGACAATCGGAGTTCTCAGTCCTCCCAAAATGTAAACTCTGTTCATAATTTTCCGAGTGTTCTCCTTATTTCTTCGCAAATTTTATCGACCGTTTCTTCCGGTAAATTCGGGTAAATCGGCAGAGTCAAAACCCGGTCGGAAATTTTTAATGCCGTCGGCGTATCTTTCGGATTGAAAATGCCTTTGTAACAGTCAAAAGCATTTGTAAGCGGATAAAAATATTTTCTTGCGTGAACGCCGATATTTTCCAAGTCCGCAAAAACTTTGTCGCGTGTCGCTCCGCAAATTTCCGGATTGAAAATTACCGGGAAATATCCGTAATTCGATTTCACTTCAGCCGGAATAAAATTCAATTTCAAGCCGGCGATTCCGTCCAAATTTTCAATGTACCGCCTGTAAATTTTTTCCCGTGCAGAAATATCCCGTTCAAAATTTTTCAGATTGCAAATGCCCATAGCCGCACAAAATTCGTTCATCTTCGCATTTGCACCGATCCCGTCAACATTTTCCGGGCCGCTTATTCCGAAATTTTTCAAGTGATACAATTTTCGTCCCGACTTTTTGTCGCGGAAACAAGCCGCCCCGCCTTCAATGCTGTGAAAAACTTTTGTCGAATGGAAACTGAAACAGGACACATCGCCGAAATTTGCAACACTCTTTCCCTTGTACTTTTCGCCGAAAGCGTGTGCGGCATCGTAAATAATTTTCAAATTGTATTTTTCGGCAAGGACGGAAATTTTTTCGACGGCACAAATATTTCCGTAAACATGAACCGGCATTATCGCGGCCGTTTTTTTCGTTATCAAATTTTCAATCTTGCCCGCGTCGAGCGTAAAATTTTCCGGGTCAATGTCACAAAAAACCGGTTTCAAATTATTTCTGACTATTGCGTGTGTTGTCGAGGCAAAGGTAAAAGGCGTTGTAATAATCTCCGTACCCGGCGGAAAATTGAAAGCCTGCAGGGAAAGTTCGATTGCCATGTGACCGTTTACAAAAAGTTCGATATTATCCGTTTCGAGAAAATCGCGGAGCCGGTCTTGAAAAATTTTGTGGTATTTGCCCATATTCGTCAAATATTTTGTCTGCCAAAGATTTTTTAAAATTTCGGTGTATTCGTCAAAATCCGGCATTGAAGGTTGAGTTACAAAAATATCGGACAAAATTCGTACCTCCTCCCGCCCGGCAAAAATTTACGCTTGCAATATACCATAAGCCGGAATTTCCTGCAAGCGGAGAACCCGGCACTTTTCGCCGTGCAAACCTTACAATTTGTATTTTTTTTGCAGGGGAATTTCGGAATTGGCAGAAAAAAGCAATTTGAAAATTGATTGTTCGCCGAGACACGGGAAACGATATTTTTGCAAAGTATTTTGAATTTCGGAAGTATGAAACGGGGTGTATAAGAAAAATGGATAAACGAATGAAATTTGCCGTCGGTGCGGGAGCCGTTGCCGTGATAATTGCGGCGGCGGGCGGCGGTTATTACTATTTCGGAGCGAGAACTCAAACGCCGGAATACGCACTGAAGACCGTCGAAAAAGCTTTTACCGAACACAACAAAGCGGAATTTTACAAATTCGTCAACGTGGACAGCGTTCTCAATACAAGTTATGACGGATTTGTTGACGGCTTGACCGGAACAGACAACTCAATGACGCCGGAGGCTGTGGACGCGATTAAAGATTTTACTCAAATGCTCAAGGCTCCTCTGCTCCTCAGTATGAAATCCGCAGTCGATTCTTTAGTCGAGAAGGGGAATTTTGACGAGTCCGGGAATATGGGACTTGACGATATTTTGAGTCGCACGGGAATTGATACTGTCGAGTTTCGCGGAGTCGAAGAAATAAAAATTGACCCGGAGGACGAAACTTTCGCGACGGCAATCGTCAAAATTTTTCAGCCGGAAATAAACAGGGAATTTGCAATTCAGACGAATTTGAAGAAATCTGAGGACGGGCATTGGCAAGTTTCCGGAGTGACGAATTTTCAAGAATTTATCGGACTTATAAACGCCGCACGGCGTGAAAAACTTGACGAATACCTTACAAAAACTTCCGAAATAAATGTCAGACACGATACCACCGTTCGCGAGGCAGAGCAGAAGTATTCGGAAATTTTGGCTCCGGGAAGTTTGGGACGGGATGCGACCAGAGCAGAATTAAAAAAGATAATGACGGACGTTATAAAAAAAGATTGGGAGGTTCGCAAGCAGGAACTTTTCGGCGTGAATGTTCCCAAAGGTGCGGAAACTTTGCAAAATCTCCGAATGAAGATTTGCGATCTTTATATAGGTTACGCCGACGAATATGCGAAATGGCTTGACGACAAAAAAGCGGCGACGATAAAATCTGCGGAAGAAAAACGCCGGCAGGCTCAAGTTTTGACGACGGAGGCCGCCGCAATCGCACGAAGAATGACAAATTAGCCGGTCGGGCTTTTTATCCGGCAAACCCTTCCATAAAAAAAGGAGCATCAAATTTTGGCTTACGAGGCTTTATATACACGCGGCCGCCCGAAAAATTTTGCACAGCTTATCGGGCAAGAACATATAGCGTCGGCACTTGCACGGGCGGTTTCAAAAAATCGGCTGTCGCATGCTTATCTGCTTGTCGGTACACGCGGCACCGGAAAAACTTCAACCGCAAGACTCTTGGCGAAAGCCATGAATTGTGAAAAAGTCATCGCGGCTCAAGAAACCGGCACGCAACTTTTGCCGAAAGAAATTCCCTGCAACAAATGTTCGGCTTGCCTGTCTTACGATTCTTCGCCGGACAACGTGGAATTTGATGCCGCATCAAATCGTTCGGTCGAGGACGTGACAAGACTTTTGTCAACGGCTTACCTTGCACCGCTGCAGTCGAAGGTGAAAACTTTTATAATAGACGAAGTTCATATGTTGTCATTCGAGGCGGTCAATTCAATTTTGAAACTTATCGAAGAACCGCCGCCGAACGTTGCCTTTTTTTTGGCAACGACCGAATTTAACAAAGTCCCCATGACAATCCGCTCCCGCTGTCAAACTTTAAACTTCAGACTTATTCCGCGAGAAACGATCGCACCTTACCTCATAAAAATCGCTCAAAGATTGGATATCGAATTGCAGGAAGAGGCGGCGTTGAAAATTGCGAGATTGGCTGAAGGGTCCATGCGTGACGCGATGACTTATCTGGATCAATGCTACGCGATGACCGACAAAGTTATTTCGCTCCGGGACGTTAACAACACTTTGGGACTTGTTTCGGACAGCGATCTTGACGAAATTATTTCCGCCGTCCGCGACAAAGACCGGAAAAAAATTGCCGACGCAATTACTCACGCTTATCGTTCCGGCTTGACCCCGGTGACGATAGCGGAATCTTTGATAACCCGTCTGCGTGATTTGGAATTTGAAATTTTGGGCGGGCGAACAACCGGAGAAATGCGGACGCTTGACATTTTAATCGACGCGATGAGAAAAGCGGTTGTCGAAATGCAAGGCTCCGGTATTCCGGATATAATTTTGGAAATGTCTTTGATGAAACTTGCCGCACCTCCGGGAAATGTACAAGTTTCAACTTCTCCGTTCAAAAGTTCCCCCGCAAGCCCGGCGAAAATCGAAACTTCGGAACAAGCGGAAAACCTTGACGAAAACAATAAATTTTCTTATGATACATTCTTGGAAGAATTGAAAAATGAAAATATAACTTTGTACGCATTGGTAAATTCGGCGATCGTCATTGACCGGACGGGCGATACATTGACTTTGGGATTCAGAAATCCGGTTACCGAAAATTTGTTTAAAAAACACATGGAAAAATTTATCGCCGCCTTGAGCGAATACGCCGGAGGAAAAATCAAAGTCGAAACGATTGTCGATACAAATTTGCCGCTGCCGATTTTGTCCGGAATGTCGGAGCCGGACAAGAGGAATTTGGAAGTTGCGATGAATGTTTTTCATTCGTCTGATGTTAAAAAATATGAAGATGACAAGTAAGGAGAGATTCAAATGGCACAAATCGATCTCAACGCAATTTTGCAACAGGCACAAAATTTGCAAAAATCTTTTGAGGAAAGCAAGGAAAAATTGAAACAAGAAACCGCAACCGCCTCCGTCGGCGGCAATATGGTCACCGCGACTGTTGACGGCGAAAAGAAATTGAAGGAAATCAAAATCGCCCCGGAACTTTTGAGCGAAGGCGATGTCGAGGCTCTGCAGGATTTAATCGTCAGTGCGGTAAACTCGGCAAATGAGGAAATCGAAAAGAAAATCAATTCCGGAATGGCGGCGTTTGCCGGAAACGCTCTCGGCGGGCTCGGTCAAAATTTCAACCTTAACGATGCCGCCGATATGATCGGTAAACTTATGGGCGGCGGCAAGAAGTAATATTTAAAAGATTGGAATTTAGATTAAATTATGAGTTCAAAAGCGATGACGGCTCTTGTTGAGTCGCTTATGAAATTGCCGGGTGTCGGGTCGAAAACTGCCGCCCGGCTTGCTTATCACATTATCGACATGAAACCGGACGACGTGGAAAATCTCGCCGCCGCCATTCGCAACGTTAAATCTTCAACTCATCTGTGTTCAATCTGTTTCAATACGACGGATTCGGACAAAGAAATTTGCGATATTTGTGCGTCGGAAAAGCGTGACGGTCAAACCGTTTGCGTGGTAAAAGATGCGAAGGATTTGGACGCTGTGGAACGTGCCGGATTTTATGACGGGAAATATCATGTGACGGGCGGTCTTATCTCCCCGCTTGCCGGAATCACTCAAGAGGACATCAGACTTCGCGAACTTGTCCAAAGAGTGGGAGCCGGCGACATTCGGGAAATTATAATTGCATTTGAGCCGACGGTCGAAGGTGACGCAACGGCTTTGTTTATTGCAAGGCTTTTAAAACCGATCGGCGTGAAAGTCACAAAATTGGCAAGAGGTCTGCCGGTCGGAGCGGACTTTGCCGGAACAGATTCGATAACTCTGGCAAAGGCTGTCGAAAATCGTGTCCCGGTCAAAGCGTAAATTGAAGGAAGTGTTACCATGAAAAAATTTTTCTCATTTTTAACCGTTGCACTTGCAATTCTTTGCACCGTGAATTTTTGCGAGGCGGCTGAGGCGAAAGTTGCACTGTTGCCGATTGAAAATCTTGCCGGCAACGAAAAAAGCGATGCGGCGGCAAAACTTATCCGGAGCCAATTTTTGACCGTATTCCGAAACAATAAAGATTTTGTACCGGTGACAAGTTTGCAAATCGAAAATGAAATTTCCGCTCAAGCCGCCGGTGCAGATTATTTGATTTTCGGTCAAATTTCCGGAGCGGAAACTTCCGACCAAAAAGACAAAGCACGGATTATAGAACTTCTCAAAATTGCAAACGGCGTATCTGAAAACGGCGAAACGATTTCACCGGAAGAACAACAGGCAGCCGGCAACGAATTGAATGAAATCGCGGAAAATCCGATAAGCGGCACGTTGAATTTTTCGGTTATCGTCAAAAATATTTCAAGCGGAATGATTTTGTTTGAAAATGATTTTTCCGTGACGAAATACGGCAAAGATGAAAATTCCGCTCTTACAAACGCCTGTAAAGCCGTTGCCGTTGAAACTTTGCTGGGAATGACGAAAAATCTTTCCGGAGCGACGGAAAATCTTTCCGGCGGCGAAATTTTTTCCGCGACGGTCGGCGATATGTTCGGCAATTTTATTTACATTGACAAAGGCACGGCAAGCGGAATAAAAAAAGGCGAAACTTTAACGATAATCCGTTCCGCCGGCGATATTGTGATAAACGGCAAAGTTGTCGGCAAAAAAGAAATTATCGTCGGCAAGGCAACAGTCACGGAAATTTTTGAAGATTATTCGACCTGCAAAATTGATTCAAAAGAAATTGCGGTCGAAAAAGGCGACATTGTGAAACGCAGTTAAATTTTTGCCGGAGAGTCAAGAAACCGGAGATTTTGACAAAAAATTTTTTTATGCGGTCGTGGAGCGTACGCAATTAAGCAAAGTAATGCATGAGAAAAATTTTCAAGTTGTTGCGACGCTTTGACGATTCGCGTAAATTAAGGAGTTGTTTAAAATAGAAATGGGAATTTTTGAAGTCGGCGGCGGCTTGGTTTTGGGAATAGTGATACTCGTCGCCTTGAAAGTTGTTTTGTCGCTCCCCCTGTGGCTGATAAAAAACAGCATCGTCGGTGCGGTAATGCTCTGGCTTTTTAATCTGCTCGGAATTTTTACGCTGAAAATAACTTTCATTCACTGCCTGATTGTCGGCGTTTTCGGTATTCCGGGACTCATAGCCCTTGTAATTTGGTTTTATTTTTTATAACGGTGCATAATGATTCAGTTTGAAAAAGTTACAAAGTCTTTCGGCGAACATACGATTTTTTCCGACGTTACTTTCAAAATTGAGAACGGGGAGAAAATCGGCATTGTCGGTAAAAACGGTGCGGGAAAATCCACGCTTGTGAAAATTATGACAGGTGAAGAAGAATTTGACTCCGGAACGATCGGCGGCTTGAGGAAAGAGGACATCGGTTACTCCGAACAGATGCCGAATTTTACGAAGGCGACTTTGCTTGAAGAAATTTTACACGACGATATTGAGGAGTACCGGGCAAAGAAAATTCTTTTCGGTTTGGGATTTACCGAGCCGGAAACGGAAAAAAATCCTCAAAATTTCAGCGGCGGCGAGAAAGCAAAAGTTTCTCTGGCAAAAGCCTTGATTGACGAGCCGCGAATTTTGATTCTGGACGAGCCGACGAATCATTTGGATATTTACGCCATAGATTTTTTGGAGGATTTCGTAAAAAATTATCGCGGCACGGTGATTGCCGTAACGCACGACCGGCATTTTTTGCAAAACTGCGTCGATAAAATTTTGGACATCGAAAAAGGCAAGGCAACGCTTTATCCCGGCAATTACGACAAATATTTTCGCCTGAAAAAAGAGCGGCGGGAATATGAACTCAAAGCCTACGAAAAACAGCAGGAGGAAATTGCCCGGACGGAAGAATTTATCAGACGCAACAAAGCCGGAGTAAAATCGAAACAGGCACGGGGCAGACAAAAAATTTTGGACAGGCTGGAACGTTTGGAAAAACCGCCGTCCGACGATTCCGTAAATTTGAAGTTGAACGAAGTCACCGAATCCGCCAATCGTGTTTTGAATTTGGAAAACATAAACTTCAAAGGCATTATAAAAAATTTCTCCGCAGAAATTTTGAAGAGCGAAAAAGTCGGGCTTATCGGCAAAAACGGCACCGGAAAATCAACCTTGCTGAAAATTATTACGGGAGAGTTGAAAGCCGACTCCGGCGAAATTAAAATCGGAAATCGCGTAAAAATCGGTTATCTTTCACAGGGACACGAGGAATTAAATCCGGATTTAACGCCGATTGAAGAACTTGAAAACGAATTTGACTTGACAAGGGAACGGGCAAGAGCGGAATTGGCGAAATTGGACATCGGTGCGGAGCTTGCGGAAAATCTTATTTCGGAAATGTCCGGCGGCGAAAAAACACGCGTCGCCCTTGCAAAACTCATCTTGACCGGAGCGAATTTTCTGATTCTCGACGAACCGACGAACCATTTGGATTTGCCGGCCTGCGAGGCGATAGAAAACGCACTGAAAAATTTTGACGGAACGATTTTACTTGTAACTCACGACCGCCGACTCTTGGAAACGGTTACAGACCGGACGATCGAATTTGAAAAGAAATTGCCGGAAAAAATTTTGCCCGCAAAAAAAATTTCGCCGGAACAGAAAAATTTCTCAAAATCCCCTTCACAAAAAACGAAATCCGGGTTAAAATCTGAAATAAACGTGGAAAAACTTGAGGCTCAAATAAAGATGGCGGAGATGGAATTGAAAATGATTGAGAGAGAAATAAACGGCGAAATTTTGCCGGACAAGCTTGCGGAATTGGCTGCGGCTCACGCAGAAAAATTGAAAGAGATTGACGAATTTTATGAGCGTTGGGGGGAATTGGCATGAAAACTGCCCGGATGTATGCACGTTCTCGTAGACATAACCGGGGAATGTTGCACGCAATGAAAACCGCTCCGGTAATTGCGGCGGTCTGTCTGTCATCATTGGGTTTCGCTTTCAAATCCGATACTTCCGAATTGCATTTTGCAAATTTGGACGCTCCCGCCGTTCAAAATTTTACCGAGAGAGCGGAGGCCGGGACGATTAACCGGACTGAGGAAAAATTGGCGGGTATTTCGGCGAAAGACCTTTTGAAAGACGTTTCCGCCGAGTCGATCCGCTCCGTTCGTCTTACCTGGAAAACCGTACCCGGTGCGGTGAAATATAAAGTTTCTTACGGAAGTGAAAGTTTAATCGCTTACACAAACGGCGTTGAAATTCCGGAAAACATCGCCGACCGTGACATTAAGATAACGGCGTTGAATGTGTCGGGCGATCCGGTAAAAGAAAACGTCGCCATAAAGACAGCAGAGGCAAACCCCGCCCGCCCGCAAACAACGAGCGAATACGATAAAATGGATTATTCGCCGCTCTACCCGGTTTATTCGTGGATACCGGTACCCGGTGCGAAAAGTTACGGATTGGAGCTGCTCAAAGACGGCGAAGTCATTCGCGAAAGAGTTTTGCACTTTAATGCCGAAGATGATGATTTTACCTGTTACGATTGGGAGCCGGTCGTGGAAGAGGGAGAATATTATTGGCGGGTTCGTGCTTTGGACGAAAACGAACTTCCCATAACAAACTGGTCGGAAAAAAATCAGGGAAATACTTTCAGCGTCACGCATAAAATCAGATTTGCGGCGTTGGGCGACAGCATAACTCACGGCGGCGGCTCTCTGACCGTCCCGCCTTCAATGGTTATGTGCAACTGGGAAAATTATTGCAATTTGCCGGTAAAAAATTTGGGACGCAGCGGCGATACAACGGAAAATATGTTGAACAGATTCGATCGCGACGTTCTGCCTTTCCACCCGGAAGTATTGATAATTATGGCGGGAGTAAACGATTTTCGCGGCGATATTTTGAGTTGGCGGTCGATTGTGAATTTGCGGGAAATTCGCGACAAGTGCAAGGAAAACGGAATTAAGCCGGTATTTGTCACGCCCACGCCCATCAATCCGAAACTCATTCAAAAAGTCGGCTATATAGAAATTCCGCCTTACGATTGGCAGACGCACATGGAAAATATCTGCGAGTGGATAAGAGAGCAGGAATTTTATATTGACATTACTCCGGATTTCCGCGACTCCGAAGGCGACTTGAAAGAAAATTTGACGACGGACGGACTTCACCCCGATGCCGAAGGAAAACAAATTATGGGGCGTGCCGTCGCCGCTTGGCTCAATAATTATCTTGATTCACTTCAGCCGAGAATTTGAAAAATTGTATTGTAAATTTTATTAAAATTTCTCCGTAAAGAAAAATTTATTCGCCATGCGGAGAAATTTTTTGTTATAATGAGAAAAATTTTTTATTTTGAAAGGAACGATTGTTGTGAAAAAGTTTTTTGTTTTGATCCTGACGATTTTTGCGATTTTTGCGTTGACGGGTTGCGGCGGTGAAAAATCCGCTCCGGAAAAAACTTCCCCGCAAACCGAAAATGCCGCCGGTACCGAAAAAACGAAAAGCAAAATTTTGGTCGCGTATTTCTCAAGAACCGGCGATAATTACGAAGTCGGAAAAATTGCAAAGGGAAATACTCACATCGTCGCCGAAATGATTGCCGAAAAAACCGGTGCGGATATGTTTGAAATAAAGACCGTGAAGAAATACCCGGAAGATTATCGAGCCTGCACGGAGGAGGCAAAGACTGAGGCGGAAACAAATGCTCGTCCGGAAATGTCGGAAAAAGTCCGGGGAATAGAAAATTACGATACGATTTTCTTGGGCTATCCGATCTGGTGGAGTGATTTTCCGATGGTCGTGTATACTTTTATGGAAAGCTACGATTTCAAAGGCAAGACAATTATCCCCTTCTGCACGGCAGGTAACGATTACATGACCGGAAAAGAATCTCACATTCCGGAAATTGCAAAAGGTTCAAAGACTTTGGAGGGAATCGGTATTCGCGGGAAACGCGTCCAAGACAATCCGGAAGATGTAAAGAAAGAAGTTTACGCTTGGCTTGAAAAAATCGGATTTTGATGACCGAAAAAATTTTTTGGGAAAAACTGAAAAAAAACTGTAAAAACACCGGACAATCACCGATAAAGTATGTATAATGAGTTTGAAATTATATACAGCATTTATTCAGGGGTGATTGCGTTGAGTGACATTGTTAAAATTAAAGGACTGAAATCCGGTCTTCAGTTGAGTTTCGCGGAGGGTGCGAGTTTTGACGACGTTCAAGCGAATCTCCTCGACAAGCTCCAAACGGGCAACAAGTTTTTTATTCGCGGCACGACCGTTTTTATTCCGAAAGGATATTTCGGCGAGGAGCAGAATGAAATTTTACGCCGAATGTTTCACAGGCACGGAATGTTATTCAGTACGGAATTGAGCCGCCCGAATCTTGCTCCGCCTTCGTCCGTAAAAGTCGCTCCGAAAAAAGAGTCGGAACCGATTAAAAAGACGATGATAATAAATCGGACAATTCGCGGCGGTGAAGAAATTCGCTCACAGGCATCCGTCCTGATTTTCGGCAATGTCAATCCCGGAGCACACATAATTGCAGACGGAAGCATTGACATTCGCGGGGCTTGTCGAGGTTTTGTTCATGCGGGAGCGGCGGGGGACTCAAGTGCGGTTATAG
>CAJOOE010000005.1 GCA_905236145.1 uncultured Selenomonadaceae bacterium | reverse complement strand
AGAAAGTTGAAAGACAAAGTCGAAGTTTTGAGCGAAACGGACAAGGAGATTGTCAGAGCGTTGCAGGAAGATTTTCCGATATGCGAAGAGCCTTACAAAGTTTTGGCGGAGCGTGTCGGAATGACGGAAGAAGATTTTTTGCAGCGTGTGAAAGATTTAATCGCGGAGAAAAAAATTCGCAAAATGGGAGCGGTACTCCGGCACAGGGAAGTCGGATTTAAAGCAAATGCCCTGTGTGCGTGGAATGTCCCGCCGGAGAAATTGGACGAGGTCGCGGAAACAATGAGCAAAAATCCGGCGGTTTCTCACTGTTACGACAGGACGGTTGCACCGAATTGGAATTATAATCTTTATACAATGATTCACGCAAAGAGCCGGGAAGAATGTGACGCGAAAATTTCCGAACTTGCGAAAAATGCCGGTATCTCCGATTACCGGGTAATGTATTCAAAAAAAGAATGGAAAAAAACCGGAATGAAATATTTCGTGTGAAAAAATTCCGCTCAAAGACGGGCGGAATTTTTTTGCAGGGAATTTTGAAAGGCGGCAGAAAAAATAACGGTGTTTTGACGGATAACCCGTGCGTTAAAGAAAAAAGAAAAAGGAGAATTTTTAAAATGAGCGATAACTCGGATCATAAAGAAATTTTGAAGGGAGTGCTTGCGGAATTTTCAAAACTTGCCGCGATCCCCCGAAAATCCGGACATGAGGAAAGAATAGGAATGTTTCTGCTTAAATATTTGAAGGCTTACAACATTTCCGCAGAACGCGACGAAATCGGAAACATTATTGCCGATATTCCCGCGACCGCCGGATATGAAAAAATTCCCTTGACCATTCTGCAGGCTCACATGGATATGGTCTGTATTGCAAGGGACGGTTACGAATACGATCCTTTAAACGATCCGATTAAACTTGTCCGCACGGAAGATTTTTTGCAGGCGGAAGGGACAAGTTTGGGAGCGGACGACGGCATGGGAATTGCCGAAATAATTTATATCGTAAAGAATTTTGACAATGGAATTTTTGCCGATTGTCCGCACGGGGCTTTGCGTTTAATTTTCACCGTGTGCGAAGAAACCGGAATGGACGGTGCGGAAAATATTGACAAAAAATATTTGACCGATGCCGGATTTTTGATTAACTGCGATTCCGAAAAATTTGAAGATTTGGTAGTGGGAAGTGCCGGCGGCGTTCATATAGACTTCAAGAGAAAAATTCATTACGTCGAGCCGGACAAAAATTTGCAGACAGCCATGAAAATAAAATTCGGCGGTTTTCGCGGCGGTCATTCCGGAGAAGATATTGCAAAAGGTCGGGCAAACGCGATTACCATGCTCAATAAATTACTTCGCCTGATTTCCCGCGAAAGTGAATTTCAACTTGCATACTTTTCCGGCGGCAAGGCTTGCAATTCGATTCCGGACACTGCGGAGGCCGTAATTTTGACGAATTTTAAAGCCGATGAAGTTTCCGAGTGCGGCGATATGGTGCGTATTCACATCAGAAAAATTTACGGCGACGCGGAACCGAATGTCGAAATTTCCTGCACACCGACCGAAAGACCGGAAAAAGTTTTGAGTGCGGAGGATTTTGAAAATTTCTCCGGGCTGGTGACGGTGATTCACAGCGGCGTTTGGTCAATGTCGCGGGATAATCCGGAACTCGTCGAAACTTCTTCAAACTTGGGAATTGCGACGACGGAAGGCGATTGCATTACCCTGAAACTTTTGTCGCGTTCAAACATTTATGAGGAGTTGAGCGAATTTGTCGCCATTGATCGGCAAATAGCAAAATTCTCCGGGTTCGATTTGAAATTCAGTACGCCTTCACCCGCTTGGACTCACAATCCCAAAAGCCGGCTCGAAAAAATTATGACGGAAGTTTTCACGGAACAAAACGGATTTTCGCCGAATATAAGGACGATTCACGCCGGACTTGAGAGCAGTTTCTTTTTGGCAAAGAATACTTCTCTCGATGTGGTTTCGACCGGTACGACGAACGAAAATATTCACAGCCCCAACGAAAGACTTCATTTAAAAACCGTCGTCCCTCATGTCATGCTTATTGCGGAAACTTTGAAACGAATTGCAACGGAAAATTAAGGCGGAAAGTAATTTGCCTTCAATCTTCCGCCAATTTCGTATCGTGTAAAAAAGTAAGGTGTTATCATTGAAGAAAAAAATTGCCGCCGTTATTGCGGCATTGATTTTTGCGGTAAATTCTCCGGCGGTTTATGCGGAAAATATTGTAATAGAAAGAACTTCTCCCGGACAAACCCGGCAGACTTTCCCGCAAAATGTTTACGACGAGGAAAATTTCAATCGAAACGCTCCGGAAGTTGACGCTCCTTTCCAAAAACCGGAAAGACCTTCTCAAAGCGTTTCGGAGCCGGAAGAAAATTCTCCGGCGGTCAATTCCCCCTTTCAACAGCCGGAAATGCCGGAAAGACCTTCTCAAAGCGTTTCCGAGCCGGTAAATTCCGAAGAGCCGCCGGTCAACGAATACGAAAAACAAACGCCGCCGGAAATTTCCGGCGAGGGACTTGAATTTTTGGTTTACGACCAAGACGGGGTTATGGCTTTCGCGGTTATTGCCGCTCACGAAAATTATAAAATCCTTCCTTTTTTGGCACAAGGTCAAATTAAAGGACTTGCCACCGTCAGTCAAATGAATCCTCCGAACGCGATTGCCTCAATAAATGCAAGTTATTTTTCGCCCGGCGGGCTTTTGTACGGCATTACAAAAATTGACGGAATGACCGCCGCAACCGGTGAATTTGTCCGCTCCGGCATCGGAATAAATTCAGACGGCTCCGTCGTTTTCGGCAAGGTGAGGTATTTGGGAACTTTGACCGCAGGCGGCGAATCTTTGCCGATTGCCGGAGTAAATATTCCCCGCGAAACAAATTCCGTAATGATTTACAACAAACTTTACGGAGAAACGACGGATACAAATGATTTCGGTACCGAATTTGTCGTGCAGAACGGAGTCGTCACTTCAATTTTTGTGAATCGCGGGAACAGTTACATTCCGCCGAACGGCTACATTGTCAGCGTACACGGGACTGCCGCCGAACGTCTTATAAATGTTCAGCCGGGCGACAGGGTAAGTCTTGAGGAAAATTTTATAAATGTTGACGATACCGGCGATTTCAATATACCGGATTATGTTATTTGTGCCGGCCCGCGACTTGTAAAATCCGGAGAAATTTTTGTCACGTCCGGCGAAGAAAAATTTCCCGCAGATATAGGCACGGGAAGGGCTCCCCGTTCCGCATTCGGAGTAACTCAATACGGCGATTATATTTTTGCCGTCGTTGACGGAAGGCAGGAACACAGCAAAGGTTGCACTTTGGAAGAGTGGGCGGCGATTTTGAAAAATCATTTCGGGGCGGTCGATGCGATAAATTTGGACGGCGGCGGCTCAACCGAATTGATAGTCAAGGGTAATATGGTAAATATTCCGTCGGACGGTCATGAAAGAAAAGTCGGAGATATTATTTCAATTTTGCCGAAATGAGTGTGCCGGTCAGATGATCGGTGATACTGTAAATCTGTCAATCTGTCTCAATCGGCGAATATGAAAAATATCCGGTAAGTGAAATTATTACCTTTCGCGTCAATGCTGTGTTCCGGTGTTAATCTGAAATGTCGGTGAAAAAAATACAAAAAATTTTCAAAAAAAGTATTGACAAGTTGAAAATTTCGGTTTATTATGACGCCGTCTTGAGGGGAACAGGTCAAGAGTTCCGGTCGAAAGAGGAAACATGGACACTCTGTTTTGACGAACTCCGGAACCTTCAACCGAAAGACATATCAAAAAACTTTCATTAAAGGTTCATCTTAAGGAGGATGTTCAAAATGAAAAAAACAGTAGTATCAGCTTTGACCACCGCGTTGGTCGTCGGTGCAGCATCAACCACTTTTGCAGCTGCAAATCCGTTCAGCGATGTTCCGCAGGGACACTGGGCATATGCGGCAGTTACCAAACTTGCAAGCGAAGGCGTCATCGAAGGTTACGGCGACGGCACTTACATGGGTAACCGCAACATCACCCGTTATGAAATGGCTCAGATGATTGCGAAAGCTATGGCAAAACAGCCGGCAGGCACCAAAAATGCCGAACTCGAAAAACTCGCTGCAGAATTCCGTGAAGAACTCGACAATCTCGGCGTTCGCGTTGCGGAACTCGAAAGAAATGCAGACAAAGTTGCTTGGCACGGCAAAGTAGAGTACACCTACCACAGCCGCCGCGTTGATCCGGCAAACACCGGCAACAAATCAAGAAGCAACAGCGACGGTTATGTATTCCGTCTCGAGCCGAGAGCTGAAGTCAACGATCATTGGTCGGTAAATGCTCGTTTGGATGCTACCGGCAACATGAAAACCGATACAACCAACAATGTTCATCTTGAACGTGTATGGGCTCAGGGCGATTACGGCAATTTCCAGTTGAAACTCGGTAAATTTGAACTTTACACCAACGAATCCGGTCTTGTCTGGGATAACGAACTCTCCGGTGTTCAGTTGCAATACGGTGCCAACAATTTCAAAGCTACCTTGTTGGCAGGTCGTATCGAAGCTGATGATGTTGCTTCCGGTTCCTCTGCTCTCAGAGAGGACGGCAGCCGCGGCGGTTACGCAGACAAATATCTCGGCACAGATCCTTCCTCGATGGTCGGTATCAACCTCCAGTATGACAACCCGAAAAACTTTATCTTCGGTGCGGGTTACTACTATGTAAAAGATGATGATTTCTCGGCCTATGATTACAGCAAAGACGGCGATGCGACGAAAGCTCAAATTTGGTCCGTCAATGCAGGCTATCACTTCAGTGAAAAATTCAAACTTACCGGTTCCTATGCCAGCAACCAGAAAGCAGACTACGAGAAAAACGCTTGGCAGGCTGAACTCAACTATGGTACTTACAGCAATGCTTCGGAAAAAGGTCAGTGGAGCGTATGGGCAGGCTATCGTAAATTCGGTGCCAACGTTTCCTTGCTCGGCACGACTTCCGATGACGTTCTCTACGGAACCAAAGGCTGGTTCGTCGGCGGTGCTTACGCTCCGTTCAAAAACGTCGGTCTTGTTGCGAAATACGCTAACGGCAAATACATCACCGGCGGCGGCAAATTCCAGAAACTCTTCGGTCGTGTTGAATTGTTCTTCTAATCTCAGAGCGGAACAAGTTGACGCAAAAGGTTTTGAAATTTAAACGGGTTATGCCCCCGATCGAAAAGGCATAAAGGGAAGGGACTTCTCAAAGGTTTTGGGAAGTCCCTTTTGTTTTACCGTTTTACGCAGGGAGGATTTGAAAATTTATGAAAGATTTTAACGGCGACGACAATTTGATTTTCGGAAGAAATTCCGTCCTCGAACTTTTGAAGTCCGGACGGGCAATAAATAAAATTTTGTTTGCTGAGGGAAAACGGGACGGCTCCGCTCAAAAAATTTTCAACGACGCAAAGTCTGCCGGAATAGTCACGGAATTTGTCGGGAAAAATGTTTTGGATAAAATTTCCGGCGGCGGCAATCATCAGGGCGTAATTGCTTATGCGGCGGCTTTTGATTATGCCGACCTTGAAGAAATCTTGAATTTTGCGGAATCAAAAAAGGAACCTCCCTTTCTCGTCCTTCTTGACGAATTGGAGGACCCTCACAATTTCGGAGCGATTTTGAGGACTGCCGATGCCGCCGGAGTTCACGGTGTGATAATTCCCAAACGCAGGAACGTTCAACTTAATTCAACCGTTGCAAAGACTTCAGCCGGAGCCGCAGAGTATGTAAAAGTCGCCCGTGTAAACAATATCGCTCAAACTCTGAAAGAATTGAAAAATTCCGGAATAATGATTGTCGGCAGCGATATGGACGGTGAAGTTGAATTTACGGACGCCGATTTTACCGGCGGCATTTGTATCGTTATCGGCAACGAAGGCAGAGGTATGAGAAGGTTGACCCGCGAAAATTGCGACTTGCCGGTAAAAATTCCGATGTTCGGGAAAATAAATTCTCTCAATGCGTCGGTCGCCGCCGCTCTGATGATGTATGAAGTTTGCAGGCAACGCCGCAAAAATTTGTAAAAAAAAATGGCGGAGAAGGTACCTTTCGACGTTGCCGGATAAATTGGACAATCACAGAAAAAAATTCTACGCATTAAAGAAAATTTTTGGTAAAATAATCGAAAGAACATGAATTTTAATCGGCGAAAATTTCAATTAAAAATTTCGACGCGATAAAGACAATTCATGAAATTTCTTCGCTGATTTACGGCAAGGTGAAAAATTATGTCTGAAAATGTTTTCGACGGCAAAGATTACGAAATAAATCCGGCGTTGCTCAGTATTCTTTTGTCAGATCGAACTACGAAAAAAAATATTATTTGGGCGACAAACAACTGTAAAAAAATTCAGATTGAAGAATTGAATTTAATACAGCCGCGTTATAAAAAAATTCGCGAACAACAAAAAATTCGCACACGCGATAAAGCAGAGATTTTTACTCCGTCCCGGCTCTGCAACGAACAAAATAATTTGATTGACGAGGCTTGGTTCGGAAAGCCGGACGTGTTTAATGTCGTTGATTTTAAAACCGGAACTTGGAAAGAAACTTCCGGAAAAATTTCTTTCGATAACGGACGAACTTGGCAAGACTACGTTTCGGCAAATCGAATGGAAATAACCTGCGGAGAGGCTCCGTATCTTGTCAGCCGTTATGACAGCGTTTCCGGCGAAAAAATACCGATTGAGAAAAGAATCGGCATTTTGGACAGAAAATTACGCGTGGTATGCGAAAATACTTCCGGCGAATCGGAATTTAAAGAGTGGATGAAAAAATCCGTTCAAAGTGTTTACGGCTACGAATTTCAAGGAGATAATTTGTTTATTGCCCGAAAAAATGTTTTTTTGACTTGCATTGAATATTTTGAAAAAAAATTCTGCAAATTGCCCGACGAAAAATTTCTT
>CAJOOE010000004.1 GCA_905236145.1 uncultured Selenomonadaceae bacterium | reverse complement strand
GACGGCGGTACACTCTTGGTCAAAGGCGGCATAACCGGCGAGTCAACTTACAAAGTCGGCGAAGGCAACTACACTTACAATGTTGACAACTCCGGCGTGTGGGAAAAAACCAACTGATTGAAAAATCGTAAATAAAAACAATCGCGGCTGAGGTTTACACTTCAACCGGCAAACTTAAAGAGAGTTCCTCAAAATTTCGAGAAACTCTCTTTTTTTATAAGGTGGAAAGGAAATTTCGCGGACGGGGAAGAATTGAATTTTTCGGGGGGCGATATTTTGAAATTTAAAGATTTTATCGAGTCGGTTTCAAAAAAATTGAAACACGTATACCTTTTGACGGGCGAAGAAAATTTTTACATAGACAAGGCAAGGGAAGAAATTTTGTCGCGGCTTGAAGTCAAGCGGGAAGATTTGCAAATAATCGACTGCGACGAAAAGCCTTCAATCGGTGAAATTATAAGCACTGTGGACAGTGCTCCTTTTTTCAATCCGTTGAACGTCGTTTTGATAAAAAATGCCGACGTTCTTTTCGGAGCGGAAAGCAAATCTGAGCGTCTGCCGGAAGTTTTGCGGGATATGCAGGAGACGAATTTTGTAATATTTACGGCGAAATCTGCGGACAAGCGGCGAAAACTTTATAAGATAATTTCGGAAGTCGGAGATATTTTGGAGGCGGTTCCTCTGCGTTCGTGGGAAATCGACGATTTTTTGAACGAAAAACTGAAAGCCGTCGAAAAAAAAATGTACGGCGAGGCAAGAAGATATTTTGCCGAGCGGGTCGGATTGTTGCCGGAAATTTCGCTCCGCTGTCTGGACAACGAACTTGAAAAAATTTCTCTTGCCGTCAAAGGGAACGAAATAACCGCCGCCGATTTGCAAAGAGTAATGACCGCACCGCCGGAAGTTTCAAATTTTGCTTTGCCGGACGCTGTGGACGCAAAAAAAATCAAGAAAGCCGTTTACATTCTGCGGACTCAAATGCGGGATATGAAAAATATGCCGCTTGTATTGACCGTCCTTGTAAACCACGTCCGCAGACTTTTGCGGGCAAAATTTTTCATAAAGCAGGGAATCACCGGCAAGCGTTTGGGCGAACCTCTGGAAATGAATCCTTTTATCGCACAAAAAATCGGCACTGCCGCCGCAAGTTATTCGACCGAATTGCTTGAAACAAGTCTTGTCGAATTGGCAGATGCCGATTATAAATTGAAAACCGGGCGTGCCGGTGTCGAAATTTTGGAAAGAATCGTCATAAAACTTTGCCGAAGGTAATTATTCTTCCATACGAATTTCACAGCCCAAGCAGTTGCCGTAATTGCAATTTTCAAAATAAGGCTCGGATTTCGTCGAAAGGATTTTGAACTTGTGCCAATATCCGTTTTGAAAGAGTTCCACGAAATTGCCGGCTTTGAGTTTTGTGAAAATCAATTCGCCTTTAAAAAAATGCCTTACCGCAATTTCGTCCTCGTGCCAAACCAAAGTACCCTCGTACATACAAATCGCCTCCCGATTCCCTGTTTTACCTGTTTTCCTGACCGGCTCTTTCGCCCAAACGCTCGACAAGTTGCCGACGAAGTCCGGAAATCAATTCTTCCGCTCCGGCTTTGAATTTGACTTCAACGCAAATTACAAAAATCGGAATACTCCAATTTTCTTTTGCGACTTCGGACGGAATTTTTACCGCGTCTTTTTCGGTGGTAACTATTGCGTCCGTTTCCAAATTTTCCGCTTGCTTGAAAATGTCCCGCATTTCTCTCATCGTGTATTCGTGATGATCCGGATAACGCAGACTTTCAATAATCACCGCTCCCAAGTCTTTCAAAGTCCTTTCAAAAGATGCCGGATTGCCGATAGCCGAAACCGCCATAATTTTTTTGCCGGAAATTTCTTCGACGCTTACGCCTTCGCCGGACAAATCGGAAAACCAATCCGCAAGCGGCATAAGTCTGCCGGGATAGTGAATACTCTCCGCAATTTGAGCGGAAGGGTTATATTTCTTCATTGTTTTGCGGATATAGTCGCAGGAACCCGGCTCCGCCTGATCCACTTTCGTCAAAAGGCAAATATCCGCCCGGCTGACGTGGGAAATTGATTCCCTCAAAGTACCTCGCGGCAAAATGTGACCGTTGCCGAAAACATTCACCGCGTCGATAAGCAAAATATCCAAGTCGCGAATAAGTTGCCAATGCTGAAAACCGTCGTCCAACACGACAACTTCCGCACCGAAATTTTCGATCGCATATTGTCCGGTGACCGCTCTTTCCGCTCCTATCAAAACCGGAACGCCCGGCAGATGTTTTGCCAACATATACGCCTCATCGCCCGCCTCAGCTGCGTCCATATTTAAATTTTTCCCGTCGGAAACTATTCCGATTTCTCCGCGCCACTTTGCCCTGTATCCGCGATTCAAAATCACGACGCGATAACCCATTTTGCAAATTTCCTTTGCAAGTCTTTGAGCGGTCGGAGTTTTTCCGGTGCCGCCGACCGTGATATTTCCCAAACTTATGACGTAACAATTCAGCCGCTCTTTTCCGGAAAGTCCGAGTTTGTAACCGAGAAGTTTAATGTTTACCAGCTGTTCATAGACCAGCGAAAAAATATAGAGCAGTGCCATTACAAGATTCATTGTAATGCCGTGCGTTTCTTTGCTGTGAACGATTTCGTTGACGTAAGTCCGGAGATTTTCGACTTTCTGCGTCGTGTGAGGATGTCCGGCAATTTCTCCCGATTCGTATTCTTCCAGCATTTTCCGGAGAAGTACGGCGGATTTTCGCGACGCTCCTTTGTTTTCGTGAACGATTGCCAAAGTTTCCTCTTCCAATTTTCTCCGATGTTCCGGATTGTCGAAAAGTTTTTTCGCCTCGCTTGCAAGTTCGTCGTCATTGTCAACCGTTACGCAGGCATCACGATTTTTGAAAAGGGCGTGTGTGTCTTTGAAATTTTCCATGTGATGACCGACAATAATTGCTTTGCCGTGAGCCGCCGGCTCCAAAATATTATGCCCGCCGTGATTTACCAGACTCCCGCCGACGTAAATCACATCGCCCAGCCCGTAAATTTTTCCCAGTTCGCCGATCGTGTCCAAAATAATTACGTCTTCATTTTGCGGCGGTCGCTTTTGCAATTCCGTCCGCGTACCGACCGTAAACCCGGCATTTTTACAAATTGAAATGACTTCCCGCGTTCTCAAAAGTTCGCGGGGGGCAATTATCAATTTTGTTTCCGGGTGACCTTCGCGAATTGCTTTGAACGCCTTCAAGACAAATTCTTCTTCGCCGCGATGAGTGCTGCCGGCAAGGAAAATTCCCTTTGCACTTTTCAACCCCAACTCATTCAAAAACATTTCGCGGTCTTTGTCATTCAAATCCGTGTAAGTCTGATCAAATTTTGTATTTCCGGTTATCGTCACCAAGTTTTTCGG
>CAJOOE010000003.1 GCA_905236145.1 uncultured Selenomonadaceae bacterium | reverse complement strand
GAAGTGTCGCGGACTTCGCGAGCCTTTTCGCCGAAAATCGCCCGCAAGAGTCTTTCCTCCGCTGTCAATTCGGTTTCGCCTTTCGGAGTGACTTTGCCGACCAGAATATCGCCGGGAAGAACGTCCGCACCGATTGCAATAATTCCGTCCGCGTCCAAATTCGTCAAAGAATCTTCGGAAACATTGGGAATATCGCGGGTTACTTCTTCCGGTCCCAACTTTGTATCGCGGGCATCGCATTGATATTCTTCAATGTGAATGGAAGTATAAATATCGCGTTTTATAAGGTTTTCGCTTAACAGAATTGCGTCTTCGTAGTTGTAACCTTCCCAAGGCATATAAGCGACCAAAATATTATATCCGAGTGCAAGTTCGCCGTTATCCGTCGCGGGCCCGTCGGCAATCGGTTGACGCTCTTCGACGTGTTCGCCGCGATCGACAATCGGAATTTGATTTATGCAAGTTCCCTGATTCGAGCGGACAAATTTTTGCAATTTATAAATATCCTTGCCGCCTTCGTCAGCCTCAATCGTAATCGTTCCCGCGTCCACATTTGAAACGGTTCCGGCACGTTTCGCCAGAATCATTACGCCGGAGTCGCAGGCGGCTTTAAATTCCATACCGGTACCGACGAGCGGTGCTTGAGTTTTGAGGAGCGGTACGGCTTGACGCTGCATATTTGCACCCATCAAAGCACGGTTTGCGTCGTCGTTTTCTAGGAAAGGGATCATTGCCGTTGCTATGGAAACGACCTGTTTCGGCGAAACGTCCATATAATCCACGCGATCCCGGCGTACAAGGGTGGTTTCCTCTTTGTAACGGGCGGTTACACGCTCATTTACAAACCAGTCGTTTTCGTCAAGCGGCTCATTGGCTTGAGCGATTGTCAACACATCTTCTTCGTCCGCCGTCAAATATCTGACTTCGCCGGTAACTTTCTTATTGGCGTGATCAACTTTGCGGTAGGGAGTTTCCATAAAGCCGTATTTGTTGATTCTCGCATAATTTGACAGAGAACCTATAAGACCGATATTCGGTCCTTCGGGCGTTTCAATCGGACACATTCTGCCGTAGTGAGAATTATGAACGTCGCGGACTTCAAAACCTGCACGTTCTCTGCTCAAGCCGCCCGGTCCGAGTGCGGAAAGGCGGCGTTTATGTGTAAGTTCGCTCAAAGGGTTATGCTGATCCATAAACTGGGAAAGCTGTGAAGAGCCGAAAAATTCTTTGATCGCCGCAACGACCGGACGAATATTTATCAGAAGTTGCGGAGTTATGATTTCGGAATCTTGAATTGTCATTCTTTCGCGGACAACGCGTTCCATTCGGGAAAGACCGATCCGGAATTGATTTTGCAAAAGTTCTCCGACACTTCTTACACGGCGGTTGCCCAGATGATCTATATCGTCGGTGGAGCCTATGCCGTGCATAAGATTTATAATGTAACTGATTGAGCTGACAATATCGGCGACGCAAATCGTCCGGTTGTCGTCGATTGAAAGGGAGGGGCTGCAGAGCATTGTAACCGGCTCGCCGTCCTCATTCTTAACCTTGACGGTAATCGGAGTGATGTAACCGCGATGAACTTCGTCCGGGACAAGGCTGAAAATTTCTGCCTCTCTCTCCGGCGGAATTGCTTCCATGTGATCTTCCGTAACAAGAGTATCTGCCGGTATCAAAACTTCACCGGTTTCCATATCGACAATATCTTCCGCAAGAACTTTTCCCAAAAGTCTGCGACGAAGTCCGAGTTTCTTCGTGATTTTATATCTGCCGACCGTGGCAAGGTCGTAGCGTTTCGGATCGAAGAAAAGCGAATTTAAAAGCTGTCCGGCACTTTCCGGAGTAGCCGGCTCACCGGGACGAAGTCGCTTGTAAATTTCGATTAACGCCGCCTCTTTCGGATTATATCTTTCATCGTCGTCCAAAGACCCGTCGTTTTCCAAAGCCCGGGCAATAATCGGATCATTGTCGAAAAGTTCCAAAATTTGATCGTCACGCCAAAAGTCAAGTGCACGGAGCAGATAAGTCACCGGCATTTTGCGGGTTCGATCTATTCGGACGCTGACGGAGTCAGATGCGTCCGTTTCAAGTTCAATCCACGCACCGCGATTCGGAATAACGGTTGCGGTGAAAAGTTTTTTGCCGGTCTGGTCTATCGTTTCGCCGTAATAAGCACCGGGCGAACGTACAAGCTGGCTGACGATGACGCGTTCCGCACCGTTTATCACAAAAGTACCGGTGTCGGTCATCAGCGGAAGGTCGCCCATAAAAACTTCCTGGACTTTAACTTCGCCGTTTTTTTCCTCGTTCACAAGTTGAACGTTTACGCGAATCGGGACGGAATATGTGCCGTCGCGTTCCTTACATTCTTCAAGCGTATATTTCGGCTTGCCGACGGTAAAACGCGGCGCACCGGGCGTGGAACTTCTGAAAAACAATTTCAAATTTCCGGTAAAATCGGTAATCGGTTCAATATCCCGCAGTATTTCTTCCAAGCCGCCGCCGTAAAGAAACCACTCGTAAGATTTCCGCTGAATGTCCAGGAGATGCGGCATCTCCATAACCTCTTTGATTCTCGCATAACTGTATCTTGTTCTCTTTCCGACTTGAACAGGATTAAACATTAACGCCGTCACTCCTCAAAGTACACACAAAAATACCGATTCAGTCAACAACTGTAAATCGGAATTATATACATAAACATTATTTCTGTCAAGCGGTGGCAAGCCGATAAGAGCGGGTGTTTCATAAATTTTAAGCAGAGATGACATCAAGCAGAAGTTGGTCGCTGATGAGGACAAGACAGGAGATTTTGGCAAACTTGCGAAAAATGTTCTTGTATTGTAACATTTGATTTGCAGATTGGAGTGAAAAATATTGATTTTTTTATCGAAATGTCAGATAATGCTGTAAGATGATGTCGAAAAATATCATTCAAATTTTAACAAAAAGCCGGCGGAGTAAATTTTTAGCCAAGAAGTTACGGCATAACAGCAAGACTTTTTTAAGGAGGAAAATTTTAGATGAGTAAAAAATTTTTGGCGAAGAGTTTGACTGCTTTCTTGAGTTTGGGACTTTTGACGGCATACGCTCCGGAAATTCCGGGCATTGAACCGGGCAAAGGTCACGCCGGCGATTATGACTTGGACGAAATGTTTGCTTGGATTGATAAAATTTGTGCAGACGCAAGCAAAAGAATCATGAAACAGATTCATTTTGCAGGGAAAAAACAACGAAAGGCGATTAAAATTTTTATGAGGTGATTTCAGAATGGATTATGAAGCCGTTATCGGTCTGGAAATTCACAGCGAATTAAAGACAAAGACAAAAATTTTCTGCGGTTGTGCGACGACTTTCGGAGCGGAACAAAATACTCACGTTTGCCCGGTTTGCTTGGGACTTCCCGGAGTTTTGCCGACCGTCAACAAAAAAGTCGTGGAGTTTGCTGTTAAAGCCGGCTTGGCAACGAATTGCAAGATAAACAAGTACAGCAAATTTGACAGAAAAAATTATTACTATCCCGATCTTCCCAAAAACTGGCAGACTTCTCAATACGACCTGCCGATTGCTTACGAAGGTCACGTCGATATTGACGTTGACGGAAACAAAAAGACCATTCGCCTTACCCGTATCCACATGGAAGAAGATGCCGGTAAACTCGTTCACTCCGGGACGACGATTAAAGATTCCGCAACTTCAAATGTCGATTACAACAGAACCGGCGTTCCCCTTATCGAAATTGTTTCGGAGCCGGATATGCGTTCTGCGGCTGAGGCTCGTGCTTACATGGAAAAAATCAAGTCGATTCTGGAATATATCGACGTGTCGAATTGCCGAATGGAAGAGGGAAATTTGCGTGCAGACATAAATGTTTCACTCCGCCCGGTCGGCAGCGACAAACTCGGCACCCGCACCGAAATGAAAAACATAAATTCTTTCAAGGCGTTGGAGGACGCGATAAATTATGAAATTGAGCGGCAGGCTGAAGTTTTGGACGACGGCGGAAAAATTATTCAGGAAACCCGGACTTGGAACCCGGAACTCGGAATAACTCAATCAATGCGTTCAAAAGAGGACGCTCACGACTATCGTTATATGCCGGAGCCGGATTTGCCGCCTATTATTACAACCGATGAAGAAATTGAGAATTTCAGAAAATCTTTGCCGGAACTTCCCGACGCTCGCCGCGAAAGACTTTCAAAAGATTTCGGTCTTTCGGATTACGATGCCGGCATTATTACAAGCTCGCGGGCGATGGCTGAATATTTTGATGAGGTTGTAAATTCCGGTGCAGACGCGAAAGCCGCCGCAAATTGGATTATGGGCGATCTCTCAAAAAATCTGAACGCCGAAAATTTGACGATTGAAAATTCTCCTGTTGACGCGAAAAGACTTGCCGAAATGATTTTGCTGATTGAGAAAGGGACGATTTCCGGGAAAATTGCAAAGACGGTTTTCGTAGAAATGTGGAAGTCCCAAGACTCGCCGGAAAAAATCGTCAAAGACAAAGGTCTTGTGCAAATTACCGACACCGGAGCGATTGAAAAAATTGTCGATGAAGTTATTGCAAACAATCCCAAGCCGGTCGAAGAATATAAAGCCGGCAAGAAAAAGGCGATCGGTGCTCTTGTCGGTCAAGTCATGAAACTCAGCAAGGGCAAAGCCAATCCGCAGACCGTCAATCAACTTCTTGCAAAAAAATTGGATGCTTAAAATTCGGAGGATAAAATGAGTGCAAATTTTGTAAAACTGATTTCAGAAATACAATTTGAAAGATTCCACGCCAATTTAATCAACATTATACAGAAAAAAATTCCTTTCGGCGTTTTTTTCGGTTTCGGCGTTCCGGATGTTCAAACGCTTAAAGATTTTTCAAAAAATTTGACCGGTGCCGGCATAAATTTGTCTTGCATTTGCTTTATCACCGTCCCGGAAATAAGTCCCGAAGATATGAATGAAATAAATG
>CAJOOE010000002.1 GCA_905236145.1 uncultured Selenomonadaceae bacterium | reverse complement strand
TCCGTCGGTGTCAACCGTCTTGTTGCGAATTACGACATTGTTGCCGCTTTCGACGACGGTCACCGGGATAACTTTACCTTCTTCGGTAAAAATTTGAGTCATGCCCAACTTCTTACCCAAAATCCATTTTTTTGCCAATGTTCACACCTCCCGAATTAAAGTTTGATCTCGATGTCAACACCGGCGGGTAAATCCAGCCGCATAAGAGCGTCGGCGGTTTTTTTCGTCGGATTGATTATATCAATCAGACGCTTATGAGTCCGCATCTCGAATTGTTCACGCGAATCCTTGTTGACGTGCGGGGAACGCAAAATTGTGTAGATGTTTTTCTCCGTAGGCAACGGAATCGGACCGGAAACGGTCGAACCGTTCTTTTTGGCAGTCTCCACAATCTTCGCCGCACTCTGATCCAATGACTTGTGATCATACGCCTTCAAGCGGATTCTGATTTTTTGTTTTTGAGCCAAAATACTCTCCTCCTCAGTCGCGGATCGAAGTCCGCAACATTGCTCCGCAACAGTTCCCTGCACCGACCGGATATTTCGATGCAGCAATCTGTCATGTCAAAGCACACTTACCATAATTTAAAACCGGCGGTTATTATACCGGCAGTTATTATAAGTTTCAAGGAAAATTTTTCATTTTTCCGCGTAAACACAAAAATTTTTTTCGGGCGTAAAATTTTTTTCCGAAATTTGATAAAACTTCCACGCAAAAAAACTGCCGACGAAAATTTAAATCGACAGTTTTTTTACTCAATGTTCGTTTTTCAAAATCTGTTGCCGCGGTTTCATTTCACGGGGACGCAGTGCCTGTCGTTTATATCCGCAACTTTTTTTACGCGACGACGATATTTTTCCGCAGTCAATGCGTCGGTGTTCATCCAAGTTTTTACAATTTCCATGGCAATCGCACCGCCGATAATTTTGCCGCCGATGCAGAGGACGTTTGAATCTGTATGTTCGCGGGAAAGTTGAGCGCAGAAAGGATCTTGACAGACTGCGGCGTAAATTCCGTAAATCTTGTTGGCTATAAGTGCACTGCCGTAGCCCACGCCGTCAACAAAAATCCCGCGATCACATTCGCCCTTTGCAACCGCCAGAGCCGCAGGATAGACGAAGTCCGAAAGATCGCAGCTTTCCTCGTCGTAAGTGCCGAAATCTTTGACCTCATGTCCCAAACTTTCCAAATATTTTTTTATCTCGTTTTTCAGTTGAGTACCCGCATGATCGTTAGCCATCGCAATTTTCATTTTACGTTCCCCCTCCAAAAAGTTGACAGATTTAAAATTTTGTTTTTTAATATTTCCGGCTTACAAAAAATTTTCCTGCAAATTGAAGGAGGTACGGCATGAGAAAATTTTTTACTTTGTTTTTGACGGCGGTTTTAATCTTTTCACTTTCCGCCCGGTCTTCAGCCGAAAAAGTAAAATTCGACAAGAAACTTTTGAAGGTGACCGTTTTGGAAGAATCGCCGGCAAGGGATACGCCTTTGACCGTTTTGAGGGAAAAGCCGGAGGACGTTACCATTTTCGGCTTGCCCGAGGCGACTGCGGATCAAATGGTCAAATTTATAAATTCCCGGAATCAAAATCCGAAATTAAATTGCACCGTTCGGGAAATCGTTCAAATTTATTATGAAGAGGCGGGACTTGAAAAAATCCGGGCAGACGTTGCACTTTGCCAGGCGATAAAGGAAACCGGCACTTGGAATTACGGCGGGGACGTTTTGCCGGAACAAAACAACTATTGCGGACTCGGAGCGACCGGAAACAAGGAAAAGGGAGCGTATTTTGAAAGTCCGCGAATCGGGGTAAGAGCTCACATTCAGCACCTGCTCGCCTATGCAAGCAAACAAAAACCGAAAACCGAAATCGTCGATCCGCGTTATGAATTGATAGAAAAATTTCGTCCGCAAATTTTCGGCAAGATAAAAAATTGGACGGGCTTGAACGGAGTTTGGGCTGTTCCCGGAAATCGCTACGGTCAAGAAATTTTGCAACTCCGGCAACAGGCAAAAATTCCGGACGAAAGCAGCGAATCAATGGACGCAGCCGAATTTAAAATTTTGACGGACGATGACAAAGCGGCGGCTTACAACGAACGCGGGCTGGTTTACTTTGCAAGAAAAGATTTTCGCTCCGCTCAATCGGATTTTCAAAAGGCGTTGGAGATTGAGCCGACTTTGAAAGAGGCAATTTTCAATTCCGCAGTAACTTTTGAAAAAATGAACAAGCCGGACGACGCAATAAAAATTTACGACAAATATCTGCAACTCGATCCGCAATTCGATTACGCTTTATACAATCGCGGTCGCTTGAAACTTGAGAAGAAACTTTACAAAGACGCAATTGCGGATTTCCGGGCGGCGTTGGCGATTGAGGACAGATTTGTCGATGCTCAGAATGAAATTGCGATTGCTCTTTTCCGGCAGAAAAAATATTCCGACGCTCTGGAAGAACTTCAAAAAGCCGGCGAAGTAAATACGACGAACAAAATCATAAATGACAACAAGACAAAATTGGAAGATTGCGTAAAAAAATAATTCGCAAAGTCGGGAAAAAAATAAATGCCCCGCAGAAAAAATCTGCGGGGTTGATTTATGTTCTTTTCAAAATTTTTCAATCAAAGATAACGCAGGTAAACGTAAGCGGTGGAAATAATTATCGAAAGAATCATCAGCGGGAAAGCTGTTTTCATAAATTCGATAAACGAAATTGCCTTTCCTCTCTGTGCCGCCATTGACGCAACAACGACGTTTGCACTCGCTCCGATAAGCGTTCCGTTTCCGCCCAAGCATGCACCGAGTGCCAAACTCCACCACATCGGCTCCAAATTCGACAGTCCCATTTCGCCCATGTCTTTGATAAGCGGAATTAAAGTTGCGACAAAGGGAATGTTGTCGATAAATGACGACGCTATCGCACTCATCCACAAAATCAAAATTGCAGTCGCGGGAACGTTTCCGTTGGTGACTTCGATAGCCTCAGCCGCCATCGCCTTGATAACGCCGGTTTCAACCAACGCTCCGACCAAGACAAACAGTCCGGCAAAGAAGAAAATCGCAAGCCATTCAATTTTACTCAAAACCTTTGCAATCATCGACTCATTGCTGTGGAAACTTACCAAAAGCAACAGTCCCGCTCCGGTAAGAGCCGCCGTCGCCGTTTCCAAATGCAACATTCCGTGCATAGCGAAAAGCGAAATCGTAATTGCAAGAACGAAAAGACATTTTTTCAACAGCACCGGGTCGGTTATCTGACTTTTTTCGTCAAGCCGCATTACTTTATCCTGAAGTTCCGGTTGCGTGTGAAGTTTCGACTTGTAAAGCATTATCATGATAAGGACGGTCACAACGAAAATAAAAATCGCCGGAGCCGTCATATTCAAAACAAAGTCGCCGAAACTCAAACCCGTCGCCGAGCCGATCATTATATTGGGCGGGTCGCCTATCAAAGTTGCCGTTCCGCCGATATTGGAGCTGATGATTTGAGCCATCAAAAAAGGTTTTACGTCAACTTTGAGCTGTGCGGCGATGTTGAAAGTTATCGGCACGGTAAGCAAAACGGTCGTAACGTTGTCCAAAAGTGCCGAGCAGACCGCCGTCAACAAACTCAACGCCACGAGCAGGGCAACCGGTTGAGCCTTTACTTTTTTCGCCGCCCAAATTGCAAGAAAATTGAAAAGTCCAGTTTCGCTCGTAATGTTGACAATAATCATCATACCCATCAAAAGACCGAGCGTGTTGAAGTCTATGTGATGAATCGCCGTTTCTTGTGAGATTATCCCCAAAAGAATCATAAGCATCGCACCGAAAATTCCGACGATCGTCCTGTGAACTTTTTCGGAAATAATCAATGCGTAGGCGGCAATAAAAATTACCACCGCCACCGTCGTCATATCCATTTCGGTAAAATTCCTCCCCCGTCAAAATTTTTTGTCGGTGACGGTCAAAGTAATTCTGTCGCCGTCACGCTTAATTTTGAAATTATAGTTTTTTACGCCGGCATTTGCAAGTTCAATTTTTAACGCGAGAAGTTCTTTTCCGAGTCTGTCGGAAAGTTCCGGAGTAAATCCGGCTTTTGCGAGAGGCTCCGGCGGCTCTTGCAATTTTTCCGCCCGGCGAATCAGTTCGGCTTTTTTTTCTGCCGCGATAAGTTTTGATTCTATTGTTTCCTCTTCCACATAATTCTTTACCATATCTTTATCGGTCAGGTTTTTCGGAATTTTCGGCATTGTAATCCTCCTGTCATTCGCCGGGGAAAAAATTTTTTCTCTCGTCAATCCGGCTCCGCCTCTACTTCTTTTATCAGACGTGCAATTATTTCTTTGACCGGCAAAATTTCTTTTATCTGCGGCATATATTCGCCGGTAAAGACAAGCCCGGTTTCCAAATCTCCCTGTTGTGCTCTGGTCAAAGCACGGACGATACAGAAATTATGCTTACACGCTTTCAAACATTTGTCGCAAACTTTCGGCGGTACGGGGCCTTCCATGACAAGTTTTGAAAAGGGCGTTCTGACCGCTCTGCCCGGCAAACCTACCGGGCTGTGAATAACGACAACGTCCTCCGGCTTGGATTTGAGATAATATTCTTTCAAACCGGGTGCGGCGTTTGATTCTTCGCTTGCCGCAAAACGCGAGCCCATTTGAACGCCGTTTGCTCCCATTTTTATCATTGCGGCAATATCTTTTCCGCTCAAAACACCGCCCGCCGCGATAACCGGAAATTTGACGGCCGCCCGGATCGGTTCTATGAGTTCTCTGACGGAAGTATCCGTACCCAAATGACCGCCCGCCTCTTTGCCTTCGACGACTACGGCGGCGGCTCCGAGTTTTTCGGAAATTTTCGCAAGTTTGACGGAGGAAACGATCGGAACTATCGGAGTCCCGGACTCTTTACCCAATCCGAAAATATCGCGTGAAAAACCTGCACCGGCGACAATCAAATCAATTCCGGCATCAATGGCGGTTTTCACGATTCCGGCAAAGTCGCTTGCCGCAACCATTATGTTTATTCCTATAACGCCGTTCGTCAGTGAACGTGCCAACTTTATTTCGTAACGCAATTCGTCGTGAGTCATGCCCGACGCAGCGATTAAGCCGATGCCGCCCTCGTTCGCAACCGCCGCCGCGAGCCTTGCAGTAGACAGACGAATTGCCATTCCGCCCTGCACGATCGGAATTTTTGCTGTTTTGTTACCTATTTTAAGTTCCGGAAGTTTCATCGGCAATCCTCCATATATTTTACCGTCTTTAGAAAATCCCGCGAAGGATTTCTTCACGGGATTCTTCCTGAGATATTGCATTATTTTTTGTACGGAAGCCTTTTCGGTCGAACCGGCACAAAGCCCGGATTACGCCTTCTTTGCCTCCTCCACGTAATTAACAACATCTTCGACGGTTTTGATTTTCTCTGCTTTTTCATCAGGAATTTCAATACCGAATTTATCCTCGAAGGCCATAATCAATTCGACTATGTCCAGCGAATCCGCACCCAAATCGTCCACGAAAGTGGAGCTCATCTGTACTTCGTCCGCATCGACGGAAAGTTGTTCGACAACAATATCTTTAACCTGATCAAACGTTGACATTACACGTCACCTCCTTTCAAAACCGCACATCACATGGCCATGCCGCCGTCTGCACGGAGAACCTGACCGGTTATGTATGCCGCTTTTTCCGATACAAGGAATGTCACTGCCTCGGCGACATCTTCCGGAGTACCCGGTCTGCCCGCCGGTATATCCTTAATCATCGCCTCTTTGACCTTGTCGGGGAGCACTGCGGTCATATCCGTTTCTATAAATCCCGGAGCAACGACATTGACGGTTATGCCGCGTGAGGCAAGTTCCTTTGCGACGGATTTTGAAAATCCTATTATTCCGGCTTTCGCCGCCGCATAATTCGCCTGTCCGGCATTTCCGTTCAAAGCAACAACCGAAGACAAATTGACAATCCTGCCGCCGCGTTGTTTAATCATCAGCCGCGTGACGGCTTTTGTGCAGTTGAACACGCCCTTCAAATTCGTCGCAATAACTTCGTCAAAATCGCTTTCGCTCATTTTCATAAGTAAGCCGTCGCGAGTTATTCCGGCGTTGTTCACCAAAATATCAACTTTCCCCCAAGTATCGACGACTTTTTTCACAAGTTCATCGACCGTCGCGGCATCGGCAACACTGCCTTGAGCAAGCATGGCTTCGCCGCCTTGGGATTCGATCAAACCTTTGACTTCTTCGGCTTTTGCCACATTTCCGGCAAAATTTATTGCAACCTTCGCACCTTCTTCGGCAAGTTTTAACGCTATCGCCCTACCTATTCCGCGTGACGCACCGGTTACAAATGCGACTTTACCGGTCAAAATTTTTTCGGTCATTTCAGTTTTAAGCCTCCCCCCGCAGAATATATCACAAACATTTTTTCTTATCTACAATTTTTAAACTTTACAATATTTCATCTTGAACCGGAAACATTAGGCAAGAAGTTCACCTTCCGCAATTTTCAAAATACGCTCTTTGCTCAAACCGCTGACCTGCACAATACTTTGGAGCGGCAAGTTAATCGCAAGAATCCTTGTAAATTCTCCTGCCGGAATCGCTCATTGTTTCAAAGCCGCGACGGTCTTTTCAAAACTTTCGATATTTTCGACATTCAAGCTTTTGATTTGTTTGTCGATCCGGCGATTGAAACCGCAAAGAGTTTTTCCGGGCCCGCACTCGACAAAAGTATCCGCACCGAAATCCGTCATAGTCTTTACGCAATCTATCCATTTAACCGGATTGTCGGCTTGCGAAATCAAATTGGCTTTAATCTCCGCTCCGGAAGTTTCAAGTTTGCCGGTGAAGTTTGCCGCAATCGGAAAAGCCGCATCGCGAATTTCGACTTTCTCCAATTCCGCCGCAATTTTTTTTGCCGCAGGAGCCATCAGCGTACTGTGGAAAGGAGCACTGACCGGTAAAATTACTGCCTTTTTCGCTCCGGCATTTTTCAAAATTTCGACTGCGGACTCAACGCCCTTTGTCGTTCCGGCTATTACCGTTTGCCCCGGACAGTTGAAATTTACCGCCTGAACCACTCCGTCTTCCGACGCTTTTTTGCAGGCATCGACTATAACTTCGTCGTCAAGTCCGATAATCGCCGCCATGGCACCTTCGCCGACCGGAACGGCCTCCTGCATAAATTGTCCGCGTTTGTGAACCAAAAGCACCGCGTCTTTGAAATCCAAAACTCCCGCCGCGACAAGTGCGGAATATTCGCCCAAACTGTGACCGCCGGCAATTTCCGGGACAATGCCCTCTTCCTTCAAAAGTTCCGCCGCAATAACGCTGACAACCAAAATCGCCGGTTGAGTGTTCGCGGTAAGTTTCAAATCTTCCTCCGAACCTTCAAAGCACATTTTTTTTATTGAGTAGCCGAGAGCCTCGTCTGCCTCTTCAAAACGCTTTTTCGCCAAATCGTATTTGTCGTAAAAATCTTTTCCCATTCCTACGGTTTGAGCACCTTGACCGGGAAATACAAACGCAAGTTTACCCATTCAAATTACCTCCCGGAAATTTCTCACAAATAATTTTTCTGAAGTTCCGCAACCGCAGCCGGAAGCCCGTTAACAATATCGTCGATAATTTCTTGAACGGTTTTTATATCGTCGAGCATACCGGAAATTTGACCGATCATGACCGAACCGTTTTCCACGTCGCCTTCATGAGTTGCACGGTGCAAACTTCCCACGCCGAGTTTTTCAAGTTCTTCGTTGGACGCTCCCGCCGCCTCCATTTCCAAGTATGTGCGTGTCAATTTGTTTGCGATTACGCGGGCGGGATGTCCCAAAGTCCTGCCGGTTACGACAGTCGAACGGTCTTTTGCCTTGAGTACCAAATTTTTGTAATTCGGGTGAGCGATACACTCTTTACTCAAAACAAATCTTGTACCCATTTGAATTGCGTGGGCTCCCAATGAAAACGCCGCCGCCATTCCGCGAGAATCCGCGAAACCGCCCGCCGCAATTACCGGGACTTCAACCGCATCGACAACTTGAGGGACAAGCGGCATCGTCGAAATTTCGCCGATATGACCGCCGGACTCGCAACCTTCCGCTATAACCGCGTCCGCTCCGACTTTTACAAGTCTTTTTGCCAATGCGACGCTGGCAACGACCGGAATAACTTTCGTACCGATTTCTTTCAAAGCCGGAACATATTCGCCGGGGTTGCCGGCTCCCGTCGTCACGACCGGGACGCGTTCGTCAATTACGACCTGCATGACTTCCTTGACGAAAGGCGACATCAGCATAATGTTTACGCCGAAAGGCTTGTCCGTCCACCCCTTGCACTTTTGAATTTCCTTCCTCAAAATATCCGGCGGCATGTGACCTGCACCGATAAGACCCAAGCCGCCCGCATTCGACACCGCCGACGCAAGCTCCGCCGTCCCTATCCACGCCATACCGCCTTGAAAAATCGGATATTTGATTTTTAACAGCTTACAGATAATGTTATTTTCAAACATTGAAATTTCTCCTCCTTATCCGGGCTGCGCCGTCTTTCGCAACCGGTTAATTTTTTTATTTTTTAATCGACCGGTTGATTCTTGCCGGGCAACATATTTTCCTTTTCGAGTGCGGTTTTTATATGCTCCAAAACATTACTCTTTACATAACCTTCCGCAATTCCCACGCCGCTGCAAATGGCTCTTGCGTCGGAGCTGCCGTGACTTATGAAACAACAGCCGTTCACTCCGAGCAAAGGTGCACCGCCGTGTTCGGATGCGTCCACCCGCTTTTTCAATTTTTTTATGACGGGTTTCAGGAGAAGTGCGCCGAGTTTTGCATTTATGCCGCCCGCCTCAACTTCTTCTTTAATCATTTTGAAAATTGTCATGGCAAGCCCTTCGCCGAATTTTAAAACGACATTGCCGACAAAACCGTCACAGACCACCACATCGAAATTTCCTTGAGGAATATCGCGACCTTCGGCATTACCGCCGAAATTTATCGTCGTCAGATTTTTGAAAAGTGCGTAAGTTTCTTTGACCTGCTCATTTCCTTTGGTTTCCTCTTCGCCGATATTGAGCAGACCGACGCGGGGATTTTTCTTGCCGAAAACGTGTTCGACGTAGAGCGATCCCATAATCCCGCTCTGTACCAAATGCTCCGGCTTGCTGTCCACATTTGCACCGGAGTCGAGCAGCAGGGTCACCCCGTTCGGCGTGGGAATCGGCGTTGCAATCGTGGGACGACCGATCCCGTGAATCCTTTTAAGAATAAGTTGTGCCGCCGTG
>CAJOOE010000001.1 GCA_905236145.1 uncultured Selenomonadaceae bacterium | reverse complement strand
TTTGTCCAAACGTCCCAATGAATCGGAACGACAACTTTGCAACGAAGATTTTCCGCCATACGCAAAACGTCGATCGAAGTCATCTTGTCCTGCATACCGATCGGATTTTCGCCGAAAGAACCGAAAGCAACGTCAATATCATAATCCTTGCCGTGTTTCGCGAAGTAAATGGAGAAGTGGGAGTCGCCGGAATGATAGATATTTCCGCCGGGAGTTTTGAGCAGGTAATTGACGGCTTTTTCGTCCATATCGGTCGGGCATTTTCCGGTAAGTTCTTCGCGATCTTCGCCGGTCGAATCTGTCGTAACGATACAAGTACGATCAAAGCTGTCGAGGCAGATAATTTCAATGTCTTTGATTTTAAAGCTGTCGCCGGGTTTTACGGTCTTGCAACGTTCTTTAGGAACGCCCCATTTTACCCAAGTTTCAACGGATTTTTCCGGACCGATGAAGGGAACCGGAATTTCGTTGCCGTTTTCGTCGGTGGTTGTCATGCCGCTGTTGATGACATGAGCCGCCCATTCGGCAGACATATGATCCTGATGATAGTGGGTTGCCAGAACCGCATCGACGTGTTTAAATGCAAACGGGTCGATGACAAACGGCACGTTGCGAAGATTCGGCTGCATCATTCGACCGCCGCACATATTTGCCATTTGGTGACCGGGTTTCATTTTTCCGTCGCCGTGAGTACGTTTGCCGTTGCCGCACCAAAGGTCGATCGTGATATTGGCGTTGCCCGGAGTTTTAAACCAAATTCCGGTACAGCCGAGCCACCACATTGCAACCTGTCCCGCCGGAACGACTTCGTTCTCAATGTCCTCGACAAGCCAAGTCCCCCACTCCGGAAATGTTGCTTTGATCCAGCTTTCGCGAGTCATTTCGGAAATTTTGCTCATGTTTCCTGCCCCTTTCTCTCCTGTCGAAAATCGAACCGCTCCCTCGATTCAATTCCTTCAAACGTTCGTTTCTCTTCCGTGATTCACCTTTCCGAGAATTATAATCGGCGGAAAAATAAAAGTCAATCGTCTTTATGTTTTGTTTATGTTAGATTTTGAAAAAAATTTTTTGACAAGTCGAAAACTTACAAATAAACGTTTATTTGAGAAAAATTTTTTATCGGTTTATTATCGAAAACTGTTCTCAAAAAAGTTGAAAGGCGGGGAAGTGAAACTTGACGTGTTTGCAGGAAATTTCAAAATTTGCCGGAAAAATGTCATACAAAAAATTTTTTGACGGAGAGGGTTAAAAATGAAATTTATACATACTGCGGATTGGCATTTGGGAAAGACTTTACACGGTGCGTCACTCATCGACGACCAACTTTATATAATCGAAGAAATTTTAAAAATTGCCGACGACGAAAAAGCCGACGCGATAATTATTGCCGGAGATATTTACGATCGCGGCTTTCCGCCCGTCGCTGCGGTAAATCTTTTCGATGAATTTTTGGCAAATGTTACCGAGCGAAAAATTAAATTGCTGTGCATTTCCGGAAACCATGACAGTGCGGCTCGATTGAATTTCGGCAGTAAAATTTTCGCCCGCTCCGGAATTTTTTTCAAAACGCGGCCGGAAGAAAATCCGGCTCCCATCGTCCTTCAAGACAAATTCGGCGACGTTTGTTTTTCGCTCATTCCCTACTTTGAACCCGGAGCGATTGCCGCAAAATTTTTTCCCGGTGACGACGAAAAAAGATTGTCTTATGACGAGGCAAACAAAATTTACATTGAAACCGCCGAAAAAAATATTCCGGCGGGAAAAAGAAAAATTGCCGTTGCCCACGTCTTTATAACCGGCGAAACAAAAACCGATTCCGTCCGGGAAATTGTCGGCGGTGCGGACGGAATAAGTGCGGAGCATTTCAAAAATTTCAATTATGCGGCACTCGGTCACCTGCACGCCCCGCGAAACGCCGGAGGAGAATTTATCCGTTATTCCGGCTCTCCGCTGAAATATTCTTTTGACGAATCCGAACATAAAAAAAGCGTTTCCGTCGTCGAAATTGACGGTGACGGAACGGCAAAAATAAATTCGATTCCCCTGACTCCCCGCCGGGATGTCCGGCAAATTGAAGGGACTGTGGAAGAACTTTTGAAATTTAATCGGACGGACGATTATGTAAAAGCAGTCATAAAAGAAGATTCCGCTTTTATGAACGTCGCGGAAAGATTGAGCGATGTTTTCCCGAATTTGCTTTCAATCGAACGCAAGATGAAAAAGTTTGATTCGGAAGAAATTTCTCAAGATTTGCAAACGCTCAAAGGTCTTTCGATTCCGGAGCAGTTTGCCGAATTTTTCCGGGAGATGACGGAGGAAGAAATCAGCGACGAATATAAAGAGGCGTTTGAAAAATTTTTGACCGAGTTGAAAAAAGAATGAGGCGGAAAGTAATTCACTCTTCGATAATGTACGCTTTCAAAATTTCGCCGTAATAAGCGACGTGAGGATCTTCATTCGCTCCGGTGTTTGAAGAATCGACACCTTGAGGATAGAATTTTGAAAATTTGTCGGAAATATTTTTAATCGGTTGCGTTTGAGTAAAGACCGTGCGACATTCCAAAGTCAGCGGCAATTCTTTTATCGCCGGCGGGCGGACAATATCGGCATCGACCAAAGTAACTCCCGCTTGAGCCAATTTATCCGCATCCCGTCCGCTGCGTGAGCCGCAAATTCCGATTGCCTTTGTCGCGGCTTTTGCATACTTTTCGCCGAAGGGAATACAGACGGTAAAATCTCCGGTTCTCTGCAAAAGGTCATTTGTAAATCTGCCTTCGCGAATGTAAGCGGCAAAAATCGGAACGCCCCACTCTATGCCCAACGTCCCCCAGCCTATTGTCATGGCATTTATGCAGTCTTCAGCCTCCGTCGTCAGCAAAATGCCTTTCGGCAGAGCCTTCAAAATTTCTCCGGCATAATCGAAAACTTCAATTTCTCTTTTCAATCGAATCATTTCCCTTCAGTGAATTTTAAAAGCGACCGGCAACCGTGCAGAATGTCGTTATAAGTTTCGGCAAATCCGTTTTTGTCCCATGGAATATCTTTCGACTCTCCCGCAAATTCAAGCAGGAGTTTTATTTTTTTGTCCGGATCTCCGCCGCAAATTTCCCGGACTTGATTCACATTCCCGGAGTCCATGCAGGCGATAACGTCACACTCCGGATAATCTTGCGGCGTAATTTGCCGGGCGTGGTGTTCGGTGTAAGGAATTTTCATTTCGCGGAGTTTTGCGGCAATTCCTTCATGCAAACTTCCCCCGTCCGTCGGTTTTGATGCGGCGGAAGAAATTGAGAAATCTTTTTTCAATCCGGCATCGTCAACCAACTTTTTCATGACAAATTCCGCCATCGGCGAGCGTCCGGTATTTCCGCTGCAGACAAACAAAATTCTTTTCATTCCGAAAACTCCTTTCGATTTAAAAATTTCCGGCGGTAAAGAAAACTTATTCTTTTAATTCGCCGTCCTCATAAATTCGACGTTCGCCCGGAATAAGCGGCGACCAGATCGGAAGTTCTCTTGCATTTTCCTTGAAATAATTTGAAGGAGTCCAGCGGGGATAATTCATTCGGTGCATGGCTATCAAAGTTTTTGTATTTATGCTTTTCACAAATTCGGTTACGCCGAGTTCGTTTGATTCCCCGAGTCTGTCGTCTACCGGGAAAAATGAAACGTCTGCCGAAAAACCCTCCATACGCCCCAACTGCCGGAGAAAAGTATTTTTCGCAATCCTCCTGTTTGAATCGGTTTCCTCTTTCCAGTCCCACCAGTTAAAATCGCCGGCGTGAAAAATCCGTGTGCCGGAATCAAGTTCGACCAAAAACGAAACTCCTATGTCGGTGGAATCGTAAGCCCAAACTCTTATACCGTCACTTTCCCAAGTCGTATACTTTTTCATAAAGGTTATAATATCCGGCGGGAAAACTTTTACTCTCTTTGTCCTCTTTATATCGTTGCCGAAAATGTACCGATTTGCCTGTTTTGAATATGCTCTGATGTGAGTGCCGAAATGATCGAAGTGAGCGTGGCTGGCGAAAATGTAAAGTCTGTCGAAATCTCCGGCATCAACCGCCCTGTCCGCACTTCCCGACGGATCTTCAAAATCGTCGAATATCAAAAGAGTTTTTCCTTCCTTGACCATAAATCCGCTGTTAAGCAGATAAGTAATCTCCATTTTCTTTAAATCCTCCAAAAAATTTTTATTCGCCGTGTAAGGCTTTGTGTATTGCTTGTTTGGCTGTCGTATCCAAAGTTATATCGGTTCGTTCGGGTCTGTTCGTCAAAGTCGGTTTTGTAAATCCGCGTCCCATAACTTCGCCGGCAGATATTATAACCATAAAAGCCCTTTTGTCAACCGCGTGGACAATCAGCTTGATTTTCGCGATTTGAGTAAGGCTGACAACGACCATTACAATATTTCTTTCCGCACCGGTATAAGCTCCTTGCCCGTGCAAAAAAGTCACGCCGCGTCCCACTTCCTTCATAATTCCTTCGGCAATTTCCAAATGCTTTTCCGAAATAATCAAAATTGCTTTGCGTCGATTTATTCCGGCGATAACTTTGTCGGTCATCAGGGAAGTGGCGTACATACAGACCAAAGTCAACATCGCGGGAGTTACGCCGAACAGAATACCGGCAATCGAAACTATGACGCAGTTGAAGGCGAAAATAACGGAACCCATACTCATGGAATAATATTTTCTTATAATGGCACCGATAATGTCAAAGCCGCCGGTACTCCCGTTCATGCGAAAAACAATTCCGTAGCCTATGCCGTTGAAAACTCCGCCGTAAATCGCCGCCAAAAGTTTTTCGTCAAGTTGCGGTGAATAAGCATTTAAAAATCTCGTCGCGTCAATGCAAAGAGAAAAAACAACCGTCCCGATTATCACGTCAATCGTGTAATTTCTTCCCATAAGTCTGTAAGACGCGATAAGGAGCGGAATGTTATAAACAAGTGTTTGAATACCTATCGGCAAATCGGCGAGGTAATGAAAAATAATTGCCATGCCCGTCGCACCGCCGGTCAAAAGTCTGTTGGGAACGACGAAAATATTTATCGAACAAGCCGCGATCATACAGCCGAAAAAAATTCCCAAATATCTCAAAGATTGTTTTGCCGAAATTGCTGAAGTAATTCTCATTGTTCTACCTCCGAAATCCGGCGTATTATACCACAAAATTTTTTTAATTTTAACCTTTAACGCGAAAATTTTTTTGAAAAAATTGTACCGATGTCC